>JALYMD010000696.1 GCA_030773875.1 Chloroflexota bacterium
AACCGCGCCTGGACCTCCGCGCGCGCAGGCCTCAAGATCCACTTCGGAGACCGCTTCCCCGGCTGACGCCGACCACGACCATCAACAAGTCGCCGCGGCCTCACACACAGAAGATCGGACAGCCTCGATCCTCGGGCACGAACTCGTCCATGACGACACCACGTTCGTTGACGTGTTGGTCAATCACGCGGCGCAACTCACTGCCCGCGTCCCCGTCAAGGAGCTTCTCGACGTCAGCGAGAAGATCCTCGTCCTGGAGAAAGTCCTGAGCCAGGGTCTCGATGTCGAGCACCAGCGTGACATCCCCGTGGGAGCCACCCTCGCGGCGGTCGGCCTCAAGGTCCGCAACCAGGTCTTCGTGCAGCTCAGCGCGGCCGTCGGCGACCGTGTCGCGATCGGCGAAGTCGCGGGTATTGTTCGAGACAAAGATCAGCGCGCCGTCCTCCGCGGCAGCACGGACGTGCGCCCAGAGCAGCTGATCGCGAAATCCCTCGCGCTGATCCGGCTTCTCGTTGCCCTTGTCGTCGTGCTCTAGCGCCTTTGTAGGTTTGCGCCGCTCAAGAATGCGCCGAACGAGATCGTTGAGATCGACGCGCGGGGCCGACACCGGGGCGACTCCCGCGCCGGCCAGATCGCGTCGGAACCGACCCTCGGCCAGGCCGACGAGGACCTCAGGGTTCAGCTCGACGGTCGACCCAGTTGCATGTAGCAGCGAGGGAAGCTCCCGAAGGGCCTTGCGGTGGTGCTGCAGTCGCCGCCGCAGGACGAACATGGCCTCTGCCACAGCCGCCTCGGGGACAATGAGCTCGACGCGGCGGTCGGCCGCCTCCCGCAGGAGGTGACGGAAAGCACCGGACGTGCCAAATCCGGCCGCCACGATCGCGTCCGCGTCGACGAGGATGCGAGGAACGGACTGCGTCATCGTCACAACGACGTTAACGGCGACACTCCTCATCCGGCGCGTATGCCCAGTCGCCGACGCGCTGCTGCTTTGCGCGCGAGAAGCGCTCGTCCGAGCGGACTGTCGCTTCGCAGGGAAGCAACAGCGGCGGCGCCGATCTTGCTGCACCGGACGGGTGCGGCTCCAATCGGGCGGAGCGAGCAGTCACGGCGAGCCTGTGGTCACCCATCGTCTTCGTCGGGGGTGATTCGCGGGACCGCCGCCTGCTCCTCAATCCGCAACCTCAGGGTCCCTTCAGATGCGGCGGTCGCGCCCGTCGAGGTCACCCGCCACTCGACACTGATTTCGGCGCCCGCGAACTCAGCCGGGACCCCGAGATGCATGTCCCTGACGGCGTGCCGGCGCCCGGGCCGAACATCCAGAGGGACGAAGCGCACAAGCGCCCGCTCACCGTCGTAGCTAACCGTGTCGCGTCCGAACGCGATCCGGGGCGTCGGCGCAAGGATTGTCGCCGCGCTGCCGTAACGCATCGGTCTCGCGGGCGCATCGAGCTGCTCGGGTGGATCCTCGGCGTCGAAGAACACCCGGATGCCGGCCGCCAGTCGAAGCTCCAGTTCGGCGGCGGGGAAGTTTCGAGGCGTCGGATTGACGATCAGGAAGCGCGTGACAGCGAGGCGCTGGCGAACCGCGGCTGCCATGAGCTTGGCTTGGAAAACACGATCAGCACCCGTGAGGTATCCCTCGACCTCGGCGCGGTACTCATCCTCTGTGCGGCGGTCGCGCAGGAAGCTCGGCGCGGTGACCTCGAAGCTGGACAAACCAAACCGGTCGGGGCGGCGCGGGGGCGGAGGCGTGATTGGAGCCAGTAGGTCTTGCCTCTCCCTCTGCACCCAGTCGCGCGGCGCGTGGTCCGGCACGAGCAGCGAGCGGAGACCTTCGGCAGGGAACTCGACAGCCAGGTCGACATCGATGTCGTCGGCACCGCGCGCGGCGCGCTCTTCGAGCTGAACAATCTCGGCGGGCCCGGCCTCGATCGTTTTGCCGCCGCGGCGAACAAAGATCCGCCCTGAAGGTACACGGTCGTACCCGCGCTGCACCGTGCAGATGCGATCGCCCCATTGCGGCGCCTCGATCGTGAACACGATCACGTTGATCCCGTCGAACTCGACCCCGTCCGAGCGCCAGCGCGGGCGGCCCTGGGCAATGTAATTGCTCAGCCAGTTGTCGATGTCGGCCGGGTCCCAGGCGGGCACCCCAGCGAGGTTCCCGGGCTCGACCCCGAGGAGCAGATAAGCGGTCCCCTCGCAGTACGGGGTCGCCGCCGTGGGATGACGGTTTCCGAACCCGAGGATGTGCTTGGCGGTCTCGAATCGGTGGCCGGCGTCATTGTCGAGGTCCAAGCCAGCCTTCCACTCGACCCAGTCAGTCTCCGGTTCGCCGGCTGGCGCATACCGAATCGCTTCGACCAGGCCCTGCAGCTCGGCCCGGGTCCTGAGCGCGTGCGAGATGTCGATCGAGAGAGCCACTCCGACAACCTCCAAACAACGCATGGTGCACGAGACGTGCGGCCGGGGCGGGAACCAGCGGCACGTGTGGCGCTCGCCGTCCGCGCCACCCTTCGTACCAGCGTCAATCAGGAGCCTCTCGCCTACTCGGAGTCCGTCAGCGATTTCTGGCGATCATGCTCCTGGTCGTGACCGAGCGAAGGGATCGGGTTCTCAAGGACGTTGCGATAGAGGAGTAGCGGCAGCCAGGTTCGCTGGCACGCAGAACGTCCGCCCAAGGTTCCGTTCAAGGTTCCAATTGGAACCCCAGGAACCGCTAACGCGCACCCGTTTCTTCTGCAAACTGCGCCAACTTTCGCTAACCAGACACCCCCTGGACGTCCTCATAACCCGAAGGTCGCGGGTTCGAATCCCGCCCCCGCTATGTCCCTCGGAGCGACGGGGGCGTGATCAAGGGCCTCCTTCGGGAGGCTCTTCTCGTTCTCGAGGGCGTCGGCGATGGCCGCGGTGATGGTGGCGGAGATCTCGATGCGGCGGCCGATCTTGTCGTAGGTGATCTGCAGGCCGAAGGCGTCGAAGACCTGGCGCTTGAGCTGGGGCGGGGCCTTGCGGAGGGCGCGGCTGAGGTCGGGCAGCCGCTCGAGGAGCTCGGCGGGGTCGGGAGCGTCGGGATCGGCGGCGGCGGGGGTGAGGGCTCGGAGCTCGATCTCGGCCTTCTCCTTGGCGTCCCTGAGCTTGGCGAGCCGGGCGCCGATCAGGTCAGGCTCCATGCCGCGCTCTAGCGCTTCGATCAGCCGCCCGATGCGCTCGTCGAGCTCGGCGATCTCCTCTCGCAGCTGGCGCTGCGCGCCGTCGGCCTGCCGGGCGCTCTCGCGCTGGTGGACCTGAAGCTGGCGGGCGAGCTTCTCGAGGCGCATGGGCCCGAAGATGCGCTCGGCGAAGAAGCTCTCGACGAGCGGCACGAGGGCGTCCTCGCGCACCGAGAGCCACTGCCCGTGCCCCTCGATCTGGTCCGCGGCGACCTTGCCGTAGGTGCGGCCATAGTCGCAGGTCATGTAGGTGTGGTCCTTGCGCTTGCGGCCGTACATGGCGAGGGGCTGGTGCCCGGCGGCGCAGCGGATCATCCCCGTGAGCAGGTAGGCCGCCTGCCCCTTGCCACGGGCGCCGGTGGCGCGGCTGCGCTGGCGGAAGCGCTCTTGGGCGGCGGCGAAGAGCTCGTCGGAGACGAGGGGCAGGTGCTCGACCTCGGAGACCACCCATTCCTCCTGGGCGCGCAGCCGGGCGGTGCCGCCGGCCTCGCGCTGGGTGGCGAAGTCCAGGCGGTTCCACACCAGCCGCCCGGTGTGGGTGGGGTTCTTGAGGATCGCGCGGATGGTGCTCTTGGCCCAGTCGCCGTGGATGTTGCGCTTGGCGTCGACGTGGGCGGGGGACGGTGGCCCGCCGGGGCGGTTGAGGTGCTCGGCGATCGCCTTGCACCCCCAGCCCTTGTCGGCCCACAGGTGGAAGATCTCCGCGATCACCGGGGCTTGCTGCGCGTTGGGGACGAGGCGGGCCTTCGTCTCCCCCGCTTGGGCGCGCGCCGGGGTGGGGTGGGGCGAGCGCTCGACGGTGTAGCCGTAGGGCGGGCGGCCGCCGCAGCGAAAGCCCTGCAGCGCGGACTGGCGCATCCCCCGCTTGGTCTCCCGGGAGAGCTTCTTGCGCTCGTACTCGTCGAAGGCCTGCTGTAGGGCGATAAGCAGGCCGCCCTCGGCGGTGGCGGGGTCGCCGGCGCCCAAGGCGTAGTGGATCTCGACCC
>JALYMD010000697.1 GCA_030773875.1 Chloroflexota bacterium
ACCTCGTCCCGCGTTCGCGCGGTGTCCGTCGTGCATCCCCGCTCCCCTGCCCGCCGACGCCGTTGTCGGCACCTTCTTCAACGTCCTGCCCCGAGCCACCTGCCGGGGGTTGTCATCTGTCGAAAAGAGTAGGCCCTCCGGGGCATCACCCCCTCCCTCAGATGAGGGAGTTGTGGTTGGGGAAAACCCCCTAAGGACGGGTGGAGGAATGCCCCCTGATTCGCTGGTCGCTCCCCACGGCCCGGAACCAACTGCCGAAACCCGACCGGCCGGCGCGTCCGTGCGGCGTCCCTCGTCCACGCTCGCTCTCCCGTTCACGGGCGCCGCAGGCGGCACCTGGGTCGTCTCACCCAGGACCATCTGCCGGAAGTCGCTCTCTGGTGGTCTATCGACGAGGTTAAGCTCCGGGAGGACTTACCCCATCCCACAAATGGGTGCAGTGGGGTTAGGGGAAACCGCCTAGCGCCGGGAGAGCAAGCTGCCGAGGACCGCTCATCGTTCCCCGGCGACCCTTCGTCTGCTCCTCACCCCCCGACGGGGGAATGGGTCGGTAGGGTGTGTTTCGTGCAGACCCGAGTTCCTGCTCCGCCCTACTGAGTTCCACTCAGGACACTAATTGGATGTGGGGCAATCGTCTTGTGGCTTGTCCCTAATTGCCACGGGGAATGGGTGGCATGTTGGGTGACCGGGCGAGCCTGATCACTCGCCGGGGGGGAGAGGGGTGGAAAAACGCGGAACGGCCGGCGGGTACCGGCCGTTCTGCTCGGCGCGCCACCGAGCCTGGGGCATTGGACCGCCCGGGGGCGGGAGGAGAAAGCGAGGGAGATGACCTGCCGCCTCGTCGCAACAGGGCGGCGCGTGTGCGGGACTGGCTAGATGGCGCTCTCGACGGGAACGGCCACTCCGGGCTCGACCCGAACCACGGGTGCCGGCTGTGGGCGGACGGCGTGGAGCGAGGCGGGGCGGGGGGCGGCGGTCGGCTCGGCTCGCTCGAGGAGCGAGACGACGGGCGTCGCAACGAAGTCTCGGCCAGCTTCAGCGACGGTCCGGCGCGGGCGACCCGGCTGGCTGGCTCGGCCCTTCAGCGTCTTCACCAGACCCTTGATGTCCACCTTGCGGTAGCGATCCTTGCGGTACTCGGGGGCCCGCGCGGCCAGCTCGGCCGCCTGTCGCTGCGTCACCATCAGGAAGACAGCGGAGCCGGCCGTCTTGTCCACCAGGTCGGGCGAGAGGAGCACCCGGCGACCCATGGCGTGGACCTCGACGATGAGGGCGAGCACGTCGGTGCCTGCCTCGTCGACGACCACCTGGCGCAGGACGCCGAGACGCCCATCTGTGGCGTAGACCACGCCGCCCCGCTCGTACCGGATGATCCGGTCGCGCCGCAGCAGCAGCTCCGTCGGGATCCCGGCGGCAGCGGGCGCGGGGGCAGGGTCATTTCCTCGCAGACGGTCGATGTTGCTCATAATCCTCCGCTCCATCTTTCAGATCACGGGGGCGCCGCCGTGATGGCGGCGCGCATCGGGTTTCCGGCTTAGCGCGCGATCTCCCGGACGACGAACGGCTCCTCGGCCTTGGAGCGCCGGTAGACAATCGTGGCCGGCAGGAGCACACCCAGGGCCCCGAGCCACCAGACCTTCAGGAGTTGCTCCAGCGTCGTGAGCGGCCGCGGATCGGCGGTGATCGCCGTCACGGCGTCGGTGTTGCCATCGACCGTCATCTGCACGGTATCGCCGCGATCGAGCTTAGCTAGGTCGGCCGGCTTACCGCCCCGGACGATCGACGCCTTGCCCTCCACCGCGTAGGACGCTTCGGTCTCCTCACCTTCGGGCGCGACGACCAGCGAGCCGTCGCCTCGCTCGACCACCTTGCCGGTCACCGCGTAGGGCTCCGGGGTGGGGGTTGGCTCGGGAGTGGCGGTCGGCTGCGGAGTCGCGGTCGGCTCAGGGGTGGCAGTGGCGGTCGGCTCGGCCTCAGCGGTCGCGGTGAGGGCCGCGGCCGCATCGGCGGTCGCCTGCGCGTTGGCTGCCTCGGCGGTCGCCGTCAGCATCGCGCCGGCCTCGGCGGTCGCGGTCGCCTGGGCATTGCGGATCGCGATGCCGTCGCCGGTCATCGTGATCCGGGTGTTG
>JALYMD010000698.1 GCA_030773875.1 Chloroflexota bacterium
GCGTCCGCGCCGTACATGGAGCGGTGGCCTTCCCAGGTGGTCGGGATAATCTGGAATAGTCCGCGCGCCTCGTTGCCGCCAGAGTTGACGTCTATGATCCCCTGAATTGCGTTGGGGTTGCCGGAAGATTCCTGCATGGCACGACCGCGCATCGCGGCAATGTTGCCGGGCGTCGCAGGGAAGGCGCCGCCGAACTCTAGCCCCTTCTTTATCCATTCGTCGATGTTGCCGCCGCCGGTGTACTCGCCCCCGCCCCCGCCGCCACCGCCAAAGGAAGAAGCTTTGTCTATGACCCAGTCCTTGGCCTTGTCATACATCGACCTTAGCCAGCCCTGGATGCCTCCCCCGAGGACGCCCATCCCGGAGAGGTCCGGGACCGTGGGGAATAGGCCCTTGATTGCAGAGGCGGCATCCCCGAAGAGGTTGCCGGCGGCGTCCTTGATGCTGCTCCACCAGCCGCCACCACCCCCGCCGCCTGCGCCCTGCCCTCCGACGTTGGCCCAGTCCGCGAACGCGGTGACGTGGACGTGGCCGGTATGGTCGAAGCCGGAGGTGTCCGGTCCCCAACCGGCGGCAGAGAGCATCCTGTTGTTCCAGATCAGCCAGTTGAGGTTGTTGCCGAGGCGAGAAATTGCCCAGTCCGTGATCTGGTTGCCCCGGTCCGTCCCGACGGGATCGCCCCGGTAGCCGCCCCAGAAGTCAACGGAGCGCTCCCGAAAGTGAGGCTGCGGGAAGCCCATCGGGTGGTTGGAGTAGGTGTTCGTGAACGCGCCAAACTTCGCAGCGCCTTCCCGCTGGAACCTGTCCATCTCGAGGATGTAGGTGTGCATGGTGGGACCGAGCCCCTCGCCGGAGCCCACGTCGAAGCCTCGCGGGACCATGTTTCTTCTGACCGCTGCGGGCACGGCGGGGAACTGGGGCCTGACGCTTCTACCCTCGTCCGAGCGGCGGTGCTCGCGCCCTCCGGGGGCATTCGGAGAGTCGGCCGCGGCCCTGAACGCCCTCTGGCTCTCGGGGGTCCTGCGGTCGAGGTTGATGATGGCTTCGCGGTCACCGGCCTCGTTGGTTATGGCCCCGATGGTCCGACCGTTGCCCACGCCACCCCGATCGGCGTTCCACACGCCGCCTCGTGCGTAGGCGACGGGTATGTCCCTTCTGAGGTCGCCACCCGTAGACCTGAGCTTCCCGGCCTGATCCCCCATGCCGATGGCATCGAGAACCTTCGCCGCCCCTTCGAGCAGGACCCCCAGAAACTCGCGCACCTGGTTTATACCGCGCACGATGTGACGGACCATGCCCTTACCCATCTCCATGAAGAATCCACCGATGCCGTCTCGCATCTGGCGGCCGAGACCGAAGAGCGCATCACGCATCTCCTCGAATCTGCGGATGGCATGGTCTTTCCCGCGGGTGAACCGGCTCGACACATCGTCCCAGAGCTCTCGCGTCCTGTTGCCGATATAGTCGCGGAATTCCCGCCACCGAGCGCCGATCGAGTCGGTCATCTCCCGAACCCGCAGGATCGCTTGATCCTTGCCTCGGGTCATCCGGCTGGAAACGTTATCCCAAAGCTCCCGAGCCTTCGTGCCGACGAAATCGCGGAACGAGGTCCACCGAGCCCCGATCCAATCGGTCATCTCGCGGATGCGCAGCATGGCCTGATCCTTGCCGCGCGTGAACCGAGAGGAGACGTCATCCCAGAGTTCTCGCGTCTTGGTCCCGACGTACTCGCGGAATTCCCGCCACCGAGCGCCGACCCAATCGGTCATCTCTCGAACGCGCAGGATGGCATGGTCTTTCCCGCGCGTGAATCTACCGGAGACGTCATCCCAAAGCTCGCGGGTCTTCGTGCCGATGTACTCACGGAACTGGCGCCACTTGGCCCCGATCCAATCGGCCATCTCCCCGACGCGGCGGATCGCGTGATCTTTCCCGGCCGTGAAGCGGGAGGACACGTAGTCCCACATACGGAGAACAATATCTTTTATGAACCGGCCGAACTGGGAGGTCCGGTTGGAGACCTCCGTCCAGGCGATGCGCACCAGGTTGCCGACGATCTTCAGCGCCTCGCCGACGTTGGCTTTTATGAGATCCCAGGAGAGCCGCAGAATCCGCCTGACGTTGTCCCAGGCCGCCCGCCAATTCCCAGAGAGCAGGTTCATCCCGAGCTCGACGATCTGGCCGATGATACGAACGCCCGTATCTACGGTGTTGCGGACTATATTCCATACGGAACGAGCGATGGATACGATCTGATCGTTGTTCCGGCGCCAAAAACCGACCACCTGGCCCCAGACGAACCGGATCAAATTCGAGGCGGCAGTGATCCCGCCCCGAACGAAGGCGACCAGGCCGTCGAACACGGTGCGGGCCGTTTCCTTGATGAGCGGCCAGTTCCCTCGGAACCACGAGACGACCTGACCGGCCCGATCTATGAGAAACGCGAATGCCGCCCCCACGCCCGTACGGATGCCGCCGGAGATAGCAGTTAGGACGGGCATGACCGCCGCCCTGAGCGCGGGCCAGTTCGCGACGAACCACGCGATGAGCTGCCGCCCCTTCTCCATCAGGAACGCGAGCGCCGTCCCGACGCCCGCGCGGATACCGCTTGCGATAGCCGAGAGAATCGGCATCGCGGCGACCTGGATCCGGGGCCAAGTCTCCGCCCACCAGGCGGAGAAGGCCGCGAGGCTCGCTTGCAGGAACTGGAGGCCCTGTGTTGCGATACCGCGCACGGCAGCCACCAGGGGGGCCGCAGCAGCCTTGACGGTATCCCAGTTGCGCCACAGGAGGACCCCGGCGGCGATGGCCGCTGCTATCGCCAGACCCCACGGCCCGAGCAGAAAGCCGGTCACCGCTCCAAAGGAGGGCATGAGCCCCAGCAGGAAGCCTCCGAGCCTGACGATGGAGCCCCCGAAGGTGGTGATCGAGCCCACGAGCCCCAGGAC
>JALYMD010000699.1 GCA_030773875.1 Chloroflexota bacterium
ACGGCGACCGTGGTTGGGGTCACCGAGGTCGTGGCGGTCCCAGAGGCCGGCATCGACCGCCGGGCAGTCACCTCGTGGGCACTCTACGATCTGGCCAACACGCTCTTCTCCCTCAGTGTCGTCTCGCTCCACTTCTCCCTCTGGGTGGT
Source organism: Chloroflexota bacterium (assembly GCA_030773875.1). The sequence goes on from JALYMD010000699.1 coordinate 150, forward strand.
GGATGACCGCGGCGGGCGGGATGGCGACTACCTGATCGCCAACGCGATCTCGATGGCGTTGATGTTCCTCTCGGCGCCGCTGCTCGGCGCGCTCTCCGATCAGGTCCCCCGCCGGATGCCCTTCCTGGCGATCTCGACCGCCGTCTGCTGCTTCTTCACGGCGCTGCTCGGCATGGGCGGGCTGGCCCTCTCGCTCGTCTTCTTCGTCATTGCCAACTACTTCTTCCAGGCCGGGCTGATCTTCTACGACACCCTGCTCCCCTCCGTCAGCACCGAAGCCAACCGAGGTCGTATTGGCGGCCTCGGCGTCGGCGTCGGCTATGGCGGCTCGCTGATCGGCGTCGTGCTCGGCCTCACTGTGCTCCACTTTGACCCGAACGGGCGGCCCCTGATCTTCAAGCTCACCGCCCTGCTCTTCCTCCTCTTCGCCCTCCCCTGCTTCCTCTGGGTGCGGGAGCGGCCTCGCGCCGGCACCGGCTCGTTGAACCGGGCTGCGATCCGGCGCGCCTTCGGGGAGCTGCGCAAAACCGTGACCCGCTCCCGCCACTACCCGGACCTGCGCCGCTTCCTGGTCGGGCGGATCTTCTTCGCCGACGCCGCGAACACCATGATCGCTACCATGGGCATCTACGCCACCAAGGAGATCGGCTTCACTGATACCCAGGTCCAGGTCGTCCTGCTGGCCGGCATCCTCGGCGCCGTCGCCGGCGGCCTCCTCTGGGGCCGCCTCGCGGACCAGATTGGCCCCAAGGCGACCCTCACCCGAGTCCTTCTCGTCTGGGCCGTGGTCATGGCCGCCACCGCCGCCATCGCTTACCTGAACCTGCCGAAAGCCCTCTTCTGGGGAGTCGCGCCCCTGGCCGGCGTCGCCCTCGGCGGCACCTGGGCGGCCGATCGACCCTTCATGCTGCGCCTCACCCCGCCCCGTCACCTCGGCCAGTTCTACGGCCTCTACGCGATGGTCGGCCGCTTCGCCGCCATCATCGGCCCTCTCCTCTGGACCATGGTGGTCGACTGGCTCGGCTGGGGCCGCCCCGCCGCCGTCCTCAGTCTGCTCGCCATGATCGCCTTCGCCCTCCTCGTCCTCCGCCCCGTCGACGACGCCGTCCGCGCCTGGGGACCGGAAGAGCTGGCGGCGTAGCCGAAAGGAGTTGGGCCGGCCTTCCCGCCCGCCCAACGACCGACGATCACCGTAGGAGCGCTGCGTGCATCCGTGCTTCGATCGAACCCCCTGGGATGTTGGTCGTCAACACGGAACGGAGGCGCGCATGAAACGCGCGTTTACCGCGAGCATCATCCGCGATGGGGATTGGTCCGTTGCCCAATGTCTGGAGGTTGTTGTCGGCAGCCAGGGGAAACGGCCGAGGAAGCGCTGGCCAACGTCCGCGAAGCCCTCCACATCCACTTCCACTATCCGACGCCCTCGGTCGTTCCCGACCTCCGTTCGATGCACGCGTAACACTCGCCGGCCTCTCCTCGACGGTACGTCCTAAGGGAGACCTCCCCAGTCGCGGTCACACGGCGTCGAGGAACGGGGTGATGGCCTCCAGGACCCGTTCGGCGTGCCGGCCGTGCAGCTCATGGCCGATCCCTTCCAGCCGCACGTGTGTGGCGAGGGGCAGGAGCCGTAGACCCTTCTCCACCTCCCCGTCAGAAAGGAGACCTCCGGCGACCGGGTCCGCTTGAAGGATGAGCACCGGGCAGGAGATCGCCGGGAGCAGCACCTCCGGGTCGTACCCGGCCAGCATAATCTCGGGACCCTCCAGCACCACCGCGAGCACCCCTGGGTCAAGCTGGCTCAGATTGGTTGCCTGGAACGCGAACCACGGGTTCTCCTCGCCGAACGCGTCTCCGGCCCGCACGAGCGCGGTGGTTCCCGGCACAGAGACCTGCATCTCCCGCAGACCGGCGGCAATCTCCGCCGGTCTCCCGGCGAGCCGGTGCCACAGCTCGTTCATCGCCCGGTGAACCGGCTCCTGCGTTGGGTGGTTGTCGGTCGAAAAGGGGACATCGCCGACCACGACCGCCCGTGCCAGCGCCGGGTGGTGGGCCGCCATCATCACCGCAACCTCGCCGCCCAGCGAGTGACCGTAGACGACGGCGGACTCCCTCACCACCCCCGTGAGAAAGGCGGCGATATCCTCCGTGTAGTCCGCCAGGTGGTAGCGCCCCTGGACGCGCCCCGATTGCCCGTGCCCTCGGAGGTCGGGTGAAGACGTGCCAGCGCGCCGTGAGGAGGTCAATGAGCGCATCGGCGTACCGCCAGGAGGCCGCACCCCCGTGGAGGATCACCAACGGTGGCCCCGTCGGCGGGCCTTCCCCGTAGTTGATCTCGACCGTCCCCGTGCGGAATCACCGCTCAGCAAGCACCTCGATGTGCTCCTCCGGATCGGAGGTTAGGCACGCAGGGAACAGAGTTGCTGCGGTGGTAACCGCCGTTGGGGCGCGAGGCCCGACCCACGCTAGGCCGTCATTCCCACCTCGCCTGCCCGCATAGACGGAGACGCCATCCCGGTCCGCCGGGACCGCAGCGCGACGCCCAACATGAGGAAGACGATCCCATTCGCGATCGCGCCGGAGTAGCTCCCTTCGCTCTGAAGCGGCATCCACGGCGAGAGCGCAACCGCCGTCACCACCGTCGCCGGCTCCGCCAGCATCAACGCGATCCCCGTCCGCGCCGCCACAACCCGCGCCCGCGCGGTCGCAAAACCAAGGAGCAGCATGCCGACGGTCCAGCCCACAATCCCCAGGGCCTCCAGCCATCGAAGGGCGTGGACGCCAGCGAGATAGGCGATGGTGCCCATGGCGGCGGCCAGCATCGAGGAGATGGTAGTCCAGAAGCCGATCCGGCCGAGCCGACCCGCCTGCCGATGCTGCAGGGCGTGTAGCGCCACGATTCCGCGGGCCGAGAGCACCCAGGGGACGAGAAACAGCCCGGTGCGGTACCGCTCCGGATCCGGCCTGGCGATCGACTCCAGGCTCAACGCGCACCAGGCGACGCCCCCGAGCAGGGAACTGATCGCACCCCATCGAACTAACCTGCCGAACGACATAGGTTCGATACCTCCACCGTTTGCGAAGAAGGCGATGCCGGGTTGGCTGGCGCCCGCGCCCTCCAAGCGAGCGGAAGATGTGTTGCGGGCGCCGCGTCCGGGGTCGAGGATCTGCCACCATCAACCTACGGGATCGTTGTCACGCGCGTTTCGTCCTCCGGTCACGAAAAGGTCACGGCGCTCCGCCTCCTGTCCGGCACCAGACGCCGCTCACCGAGCCATCCCCCCGCGACCACATCCCTGCCAGCCCGTTCGTTAACCTACGCCGTATTCGTCAGCCGGCTTGAGCCGGCTTCGTGGGCTGAGCGCGGGGGTTGACCCCCGGCGCCGGGACGCGACGGCCAGACTCCATCCCGAAGCATCCAAACGCGCCGTGCTCCTAATTCCGCACCTGAAGCCACCGAGCACTCGCCAGACACACCGTAGGGCCGCCAAATCGGCGGCCCCACGACTGCTTACGCTCTTCTTGATTGGGAGGCATCTCCCTCCCAGTACCAATCCTGTTAGTCCGTCGAGACCACCTCGCGCGCCTCGGCCGAAG
>JALYMD010000700.1 GCA_030773875.1 Chloroflexota bacterium
CTCGCGGGTAGTCGTATCGAACGAGGGCGAAGTCCTCGACATCCCCCTCGCCGTCTAGCCGCCGGTCAACGACGGCGCTGACGGCGATGGGTTCAGCTTCGAGGAACCATCCGGCCAGATAGACGGCGTGGAGCATATCCATCAGGACTCCGCCGCCGGCCTCCGCGGAGGCGTGCCGCCATCGAGGAGCGTAGGCGGCGGCGCCGGGTCGATCCTCGACGCCGAGGAAGTTGAGCGTAGCTACCTCCACGTCGCCGATCTCGCCGCGATCGAGGACCTCCTTGATGGCCCGGTAGACCGGCATAAAGGTGTAGTTGTGGACCGTGGCGAGGGTAACCCCGTGACGGTCCGCCGCGTTGACCATGGCGTGCGCCTCGGCTGGTGTCAGCGCAAGCGGCTTCTCGCAGAGCAGGTGCTTGCCTGCCTCGGCCGCCGCGATCGCGATGACCGGCCGCACCCGCTGTGGCGTCGCGACCACCACTGCATCGATGTCCGGGCGGGCGATCATCTCCCGCCAGTCCAGCGCGCAGTCCGCCTCCGTCAGCTCCGCCGCCGCTCGGGCGATCTGGAGCCGGTCCGCCGTCGGGTCGGCAAGCGCCCGGACCTCGACGCCGTCGACCGCCGCAAACGCCGGCAAGTGCCGCCTCAGCGTGATGTTGCCGCAGCCGATGATCCCGACGCGCACATTGCCTCCAATGTCGACGATCTTTACGTCCTTGGGGGGAACAGCTCCCGCGACCTCAAGACCTGCCCACCATCCCCTCTGCCCGCCGCCGAGTTCCTTGCCTCACAGAACCTGGCGGAGCAGCGCCACGGTCCGCTCCACCCCAGGCATCCCCGGCAGGTAGGGGTCAGCGTGCTCGATGCTCGCCACGTCGTCGTACCTGGCGTCCCGGAGCGAGACTATGAACTCCCGCCACCAGTGCGCGTCGTGGCCGAACCCCGGGGTACAGAAGGTCCAGGGCCGCTCGTGGAAGGCGGCGTCCGGCCGGCTGTCCAGCACCCCGACGAGCGCGAGGTTGTGCCGGCGAATCGCGACATCTTTGATGTGGACGTGGTAGATCGCGGGCCCCAGCGCGCGGACGCAGGCCGGGATGTCCATCCCCTGCCACATCAGATGGCTGGGATCGAAGTTGACCCCGATGGCGTCCCCGACCGCGTCTCTCAGGTGGAGTAGCGTCGGCACGTTGTAGACCAGGCTGACCGGGTGCAGCTCGAAGCAGAGCCTTGTCACCCCCTGCTCCTGCCCGTACGCTGCGAGGTCGCGCCAGAGAGCGATGGCCTGGTCCCACTGGCGGCGGACCGTCTCCCGCATCTCTTCCGGCCACGGATAGGCGATCCAGTTCGGTATCCGCGATCCCTCGGCATCGCCCGGTGTTCCGGACTGGGTCACGATCCGGTCGATCCCGAGCAGCCCGGCCAGCCGCATCGTCTTTCGCGTCAGCTCGACGTGATCGGAGCCGAGCACCGGGTGGAGCGGGAAGGCGCTCGCGTTGAGGGCGGAGAGGCGCAGCCCCCACCGGTCCAGGGAATCGAGCAGCTCCGACCGCGCTTCCGCATCCGCAAGGAGGAGGTCAACATCGAGGAAGGGCCGTGCCGCCTGCCCACCAGTGGACAGTTCAATTTGGGTGATGCCCAACGCCGCCGCCCGCTCAAGCGTGTCATCGAGATGCATCAACCCTGCTGTTTCAGCGTAGAGCCCGATCTCCACCACACACCTCGGCGATGACAACGTAGGCGCAGGGAACCGGGACGGCCCCACTATTGAGATATCGACGCGAGGGTGGCACGGTACCAGTGACTCCAGGCATCGTCAACGTCGCGGGAGCGGCTTCGCGAGGCTCGATGGCGATCGGTCGCAGGAGAAGAGACAAGGTCGGGGCGAAACTGCCCCGACCTCGTCTTACTCAGCGCGTTGCGTAGGAATCTGAATCGGATTCTGCTTCCTTATGCTGTCTCGGCGTATGGGATCTCTTCCTCGTTGACCGTCATCAGGAGCGGGCGAGAGCGGTTGTTGATGACGTTGGCGTCCACCACGCACTTGCGAACGTTCTCCAGGGAGGGGATCTCGTACATCACGTCAAGGAGAATCTCCTCAATCGTGGTCCGCAGGCCTCGCGCGCCGGTCTTGCGCTCCTCCGCCTGCTTGGCGGTCGCCTCCAGCGCGTCGTCGGTGAAGATGAGGTCCACGTTGTCCAGCGCGAAGAATTTTTGGTACTGCTTGACCACCGCGTTGCGCGGCTCCGTCAGGATCCGCACGAGCTCCGGCCGGGTCAGGTGGTCCAGGGCGACCGAGACGGGGAGGCGGCCGACGAACTCCGGGATCAGCCCGTACTTGAGCAGGTCGTCGTGGTTGAGGTGGTGGAGCGGGTTGGCCTCGTCCGCCGCATCCTCTGGCCCCAATCCAGGATGGCCGCCGCCGAAGCCCATCAGCGCCTGCTTGCCGACCCGCTTGCCGACGATCTCCTCCAGCCCCTCGAAGGCGCCTCCGCAGATGAAGAGGATGTTGCGGGTGTCGATCTGGATGTATTCCTGGTGGGGGTGCTTGCGCCCGCTCTGAGGCGGCACGTTGGCGACGGTGCCCTCGATGATCTTGAGCAGCGCCT
>JALYMD010000701.1 GCA_030773875.1 Chloroflexota bacterium
ATCGGCAGCCCGGAGGCCACGCCGGAGTCTTGACGGCGGAGCAGTAACCGCGGCGGGGCCGTCCAAGACTGCCCCGCCGCCGGCCGGATCCTACCGCCGGGGCGCTGCACGGGCTGCACATCCCCAAGCGGCGCCTCGATGCCGTCGTCCGCAGATCGGTGGATCCGACGAAGCACGGCCATCCTGGATTGACACGCCTCTGGCCTGTTCGTTGACGCGCTTCTTCTAACGGTCTCAGTGAGGCCGATCAATGGGCGCTCTGGCCCAACAAGCTAGTCGCTCATCACCACTGGGGGAACACGAAATCATGGGCTCGACACCACACCGACTGCACTTAGGTCAACTGCTCCACGTGGAACGGATGAGAGGAGGACACTGCTGGGTCGTCATCCTCCTCAGCATCCTCTGCGCCGCCGCCCCCTTGGTCGTCCAGGCCCAAGATGCCACGCCGGCCGCCACACCAGGCCCAGGGGTTGAAGTCGCCCTCCAGAACCAGGAAGGCGAGGAGGTCGGAACCGCGATGCTCCAGCAGACCGATGGTGCAGTGAGGATCACCGTCGAACTCGACGCGGGGGCGCTGGAGCCGGGTGAGCACGGCATCCACATTCATGAGATAGGGAATTGCGATCCAGGCGGGGAGCAGCCCTTTGCCTCGGCCGGTGGCCACTTCAACCCGACGAACACGGAGCACGGCGCGCCCACCCTCGCAACCCCCGGCGCGACCCCCAGCCCCGACGAAGCTCACGCCGGCGACTTTGGCAACCTCACCGCGGAGGAGGACGGCTCGGCCCGATTCGAACTGACCACCGACCGCGTCACCCTGGAGTCGGGGCAGGAGATGTCGCTCGACGATGCCGACGGCAGCGCGCTCGTGATCCACGCCGACCCCGACGACCTGCAGACAGATCCAGCGGGCAACAGTGGAGAGCGCGTGATCTGCGGCGTGATCTACCCGTTGGCAGCGACGCCGGCCGCCGGCACGCCAGCCGCCGGGGCGGCGCCGACGGAGGTGACGGTGGAGTCCGTCGACATCGACTTCAACCCCAACGAGTTCACCATCCCCGCCAACACCGACGTCACCCTCCACCTCCCCAACAACGGCGCCGCCCTCCACAACTTCTCGATCACCGACCACAACAACGAGAGCCTGCCGTTCGAACCGATCGACGTCGATATCGAGCCGGGCCAGAGCCAGACCATCACCATCCATGTCCCCGCCGGGGACTACTACTACTTCTGCGATGTCCGCGGTCATGAAGCGGCCGGCATGTTCGGCACCATGCACGTCGAGTAAGCCGACTGCTCGGTTGAGGAAGGTCCGCGAGGGACGGGATGCCCCTCGCGGGCCGCCACCTCAAGGAAAGGAGGATGGACGCATGGCTGTGCCCCCGGATCCCTGGTACCGCCTGGGGGTACTACGCCCGCCCCTACCCCGCCTTCGGGTGTCTCTACACGATCCTCCTGATCGTGCTGATCTGGTTCCTGCTCTCGCTGTTCATCGACGCCCTGGTCTTCTGGTAGCCGATGCCTGAGCAAGCCCGGCGAGGTGCCGAGCCCAGCAGCTGACCTGGAAAGATGGAAACGGTCCAGCTTTGTCAGCCTTGTCAGCCTCCCTCCCAGGCGGTCCAACGTCAGGTGCCACGGAGATCGACAGCAGGGCTCCAGGCCAGCACACCAATTCAAGCCGCCCTCCGGTCGTTCCGTCAGGAGACCGCTAGGAAGCCGCCGTTTCAGCTGCAGGAATGAGTTCGCTCGAGCTCTGCGGCACCCAAAGAGGCATTCACAGGAACGGAGCCTCGGAGGAATAGACCGGCGATCTTCGGGCCCGGCCATCCAGTCAACCCATCCGCCGCGGCCCTGAACCGCTCACATGCACGAGCCGATGCATCTCCTCGGACGTGCGTCGCGGTGCAGAAAGGTGAACCCTGATCATGCAACATCCACCACGTCCCGGCAGGCTCTTCGGCAATCTCTTCCTCCTCATCGCCCTGCTCGCGTCGACGGCGGCCATCCCCGTCGGAGCCGCTCAGGACGCCACGCCCGCGACCCAGGCACAGACGCAGGGAGCCGGTGCCGCCGTCGAGATTCACAAGCGGCTCTGCCCGACCGGCTACAGTGACAACAACTTCCTCCAGGACTGCCACGACACCCCCGCCGACGGGGTCACCTTCGAACTCGCCGGCCTGCGTGACACCACCGGGGCCGACGGCAATGTCCGCTTCTTCAACCTGCTCGGCGGCACCTACACCATCACCGAGAGCATCCCTGGCCACGCCGCCGAGAAGGTCATCTACTGTACCTACGGCGGTGACCCCAATTCCCCGGCCTCGTTCGACTACGTGGCCGGCGGCATCCGCCTCAACGTGCCGAGCGGCGCCGAGATCTTCTGCGACTGGTACAACGTTCCCTATGACCTGCGCGGACCCGGTAATGGCAACGGGGATGACGGGGACGGGGGGACCGGCAACTCGGTGACGATCCACGCCCGGCGTTGTCCGGCCGGTTACACGGGCACTGATGTCTACGAGGTCTGCCACGACAACCCGCTCCCGGGCGCGACCTTCACCCTCGACGGCCTGACGGCCACGACCGCCGAGGACGGCAACACCCTCTTCTACCAGCTCAACCCCGGCACCTACACGATCCGCCAGGCCGGCCAGGGCGAGTTCTGGTACTACAACGTCTTCTGCTCACCCACTGCCGACCTCAACCAGGACGTGCCGGTCACGCGGGTCCCGAACGGCATCCAGCTCGAGGTGGCGGCTGGCGCCTCGATCATCTGCGACTGGTACAACACGCCGGAACCCGGGGCCGGCAACGGCGACGACCCCAACGAGGCCGGCCAGCTCACGCTCCACAAAGTGGAGTGCCCGGCCGGGTATCAGGGCCAGCAGTTCTACCAGGACTGCCACGAGAACCGCCTCCAGGGCGTGAGCTTTGACGCATTTGGGCCGGAGGGCTATCTCCGCCAAGGCGTGACCAGCAATAGCCAAGGCATCGTGAACTTCGACGGCATCGCGGTCGGCGGCACGGTCACCATTCACGAGACACTTCCAGAAGGCACAGCTCGATTCGTCGTGTACTGCTCGGACGACGACGGCGATCGGGTCCCGTTCCGCTACGTCGATGATGGCTCTCGCACCGGCATCGATGTCGACGTGTTCCGCGGCGACGACGTTCTCTGCGACTGGTACAACGTTCCGGCCGCCTAGGCACGGTCAACCGGAGGCGGGGGCGCGGTTACCGCGTCCTCGCCCATCGGTCGGCTCATTCCTGCCCGCCCGTCCATCGTCCAGCGAGATCGGCGCGGTGATGACGAGGAGCAGGGAGGCGCCTCTGCCCTATTGAGGCGCCGACGACGGTGCCAGCGGCAGGTGTTCGAGATGGGGAAGATGCAAGGGAGGAACATCGGTTTGCACCGGACGTTTGTGGCACTCATCGCGGTGCTGCTATTGACGCTGATCGGGGTCGATGGCGCCAGGGTGGCGGCCCAGGACACTTTCGACCTGCCGATCAGCAAGATCGACTGCACGGTCGAGCCGAGCGACAAGGCCGTCCGCGACTTCGCGCTCTTCGGGACCGAGGCGATCCCGGTCCCCTGCACCATCGCCGTCGGGGTCACCTTCACGGCGGCCACGGCAGCTGGCACCTCCCTCGGCAGTTGCCAACTCGGTGTCGACGGCAGCTGCACGATTAGCGTCCCGGTCCCGTCGACGGTGGTCGTCACCGAGGATGTCTCGACAGCGGCGCTCGGCTTCGCGCCGCGAGAGAACCCGATCACGGTCGAGGTCGAGCCGGCCACGGAGGCGTCGGCCATCTTCGTCAACCTGAGCCAGCCGGACCTCCCGGAAACCGGTGCCGGCACAGCAGCGTCTGCCCGGCACACCGGCTTTGCGGCCCTGCTCCTTGGCGGACTGAGCTTCGCTTTCGGTGGCCGGGTACCGCTGGCGATGGCTCGCCTAAGGGAGTTCTCGTCGCCTCCCTGGATGGTGCCCGACCGCGGGTGCATGGCTGCGGGCGGGCATCGCCTGGGGATGGCTGCTGACGATGGCATAGGCGAGAGGGCAACTTTTGGATCACAACGCAAGCCTTATCAGTCCATGTCTCCCTCGGAATCTCGCCCGATGCTCAGCCGGTGTTTCTAACGAGGGGGACACAGGTCCACATGGTGGCCTATGCAGAGTTGAGCCGTGTCACCGATGATGACCGGCCGGCAGGCACGACAGGAGAAAAGAGTCATTCATGTTTGACCGCAAAAAGGAAGGGATAGCGATGTGGAGACAACGCTCCATGCTGCTGATCGCGTTGATTGGCGTGCTGCTCAGTGCGTCGATCGGACCTACGATGGCTGCCGCACCCTTGGCATCGACGTCACCGGTCTTGGCAGCCGCTCAAGGCGAGTGGAGCCCGCCCACAACGGTCTACATCCTGCAAACCGGTCACACCATCGATGGCGTCTTCCTCGACGTCTGGCGCGGCTGGAGCGGCGCGGCATCGTTCGGCTACCCGATCACGGAGGAGTTTGAGGCGGGCGGGCACGTCGTCCAGTACTACGAGTACGCCCGGTTCGAATACTGGCCAAAAGACCCGGAAGGCAACGTCGTCCACTTCGGCGACATTGGCGCAGATCTGCTGCGTCTCCTGACGGAGGATGCGGCCGACGCGAACGAGGCGGACAAGGGACCCGCGACACCGGAAGCGGATCAGGCGGACGTGGCAGAGCAGGTGGCGCGCGCTGCGGAACCGCTCGAACCCAACGAGGTCGACACGGACACTGAGAACCGGCGTTTCGTGTCCGCGACGGGGCACACCGTCCAGTTTGGCTTCAAGCAATTCTGGGAGGAGAGTGGCGAGGAGGACTATCTCGGCTATCCGTTGACCGAGGAATACGTCGCAGACGGGACGACGTTCCAGATCTTTGAGCGGGGTCAACTTCGGTGGGAGCCTGGCAGCAAGGTCCGGATGGTACCGGTCGGCACGGAGCTTGCCGAGCGGTACGGGCTCGACACGTCCCCGGTGCCCCAGGGGAACGTCCCAACCTACAGCGAGGAACTCTTCACTCCGCCACCAACTCCCACGCCGACCACGAGCGGGCGGACGCAGCCGCAGCCCGATCCGACCGCCGAAAAGTGGATCGAGGTGGATCTCAGCACGCAGTACATGATCGCCTGGCAGGGTAACGTCCGGGTCCAGGAGTCGTACGTCTGCACCGGCAAACCTGGGTTCGAAACCCCGGCGGGAACCTACCAGATTCTGGTCAAGAAGCCGGTCGAAGACATGGAAGGCGTCATCGGGGGGGAGTACTACAACGTGCCAGAGGTGCCGGATGTCCTCTATTTCACCAACGTCGGTCACGCGTTCCACGGCACCTACTGGCACAGCAACTTCGGCACGCCGATGAGTCACGGCTGTGTCAACCTGCCAACCGACGTTGCTGACTGGCTGTACTCGTGGGCTCCCATCGGCACCCGCGTCGAGATCCACGAGTGATGTGACGTTCCTTGCCGTCTTGTGGTTCGGCGTTGGCGTCCTCTACGACTGGCACGACATCCCAGCCTCATAGGCGTCGACGTCGAGACGTGCAGTTCGCCCCGGAACGAACGGGGGCCGAAATTGGACGCATTTCGCACGAGTATTACGGGGAGCGGAGGCAAACTCAGCTCCCCTGGTCGGGAGGAAGTAGAACACCTCATCAGTCCCACCCTCGTCGTCGCGCGTCCCCAGATCGAACAGACCGCCGGCCAGGGCAGCGGGTCCTCCGACGCGGCAAGCCAGGCCACCGTCCCCAGTCACGGCAGACGGGGCACGGGGGTGCCCTCAACACCGGCTCCAGCCGCCCCCCGCCTCGCCGTCCTCATCCCCGGCGCTCATCCGCGAACCACCGTGAGAGCGGCGGCCTCCGTTGCCTTCCCTTTCGTTACACCATCCCACGTCACCAGGTCTCGAGCGCAGGCGAGAAAGGTGCGGTCCGGGGCGGGATCAAGGTGGGCCGCTACCCCGTTCACCCGCCGACCAGCACGTTCGGCTGAAGAACGCGGCGCCTGCGCTCGTCTCGTTCGACACCCTGGCTGCGGCCCAGGCACAGGTCGCCGTTAAGCAGGAAGAAAGCCATTCGCAACAACAAGCGCCGGACCGCGGCACTACGATGGGCCGGGTATGCGCGCTGCGGCTACTGCGGCAACGTGCTGAGGGTGCTGAACGGGAGGGGTGGCTCCTACCGTGCAGGAAAGGCGCGACGATCTAGAGTGGTGGTGCCGGGTCCAGGCGGAGAATCTCGCCGCGCTCATCTACGATCAGAAGCGACTCGCCCTGCTTGCCTCGAAGGTTGAAGCGCGCGTCTGGAGATCGGGCCACGAACCGCAGTTCGCGATCACGATGCAGATCGACCTCGACGGCGCGCTCAATGGTCCTCGCCCGGGAGGCGGTGGCGGCCTCGGCGAGGCGCATGTTGGTGCGAGTATCCGTCATGGTTGTGCCAGACCGGGCGGACATCACGCGGGTCGGCTTTGAAGAGGAGGCGCGGCATGGTGAAGACCCGGGTTCCCGGTTCCTCGCAGACCGGACAGGGGATCGGGGCGGTCGCTTCCGCCATCGGTCGCTCCCGTTCAAACCGGGCACCGCAGGCGGCGCAGGCGTAGTCGTAGGTGGGCACGGAACCTCCTGGGGGATGCGAGACGTCAGTCGGCAAACGCCAGTTGTCAGACGCCAGATGTCAGGAGTGAGCGACGCTTTCGATCGAGCGATGGGTGTATCTGCTCACTCCGCGGTTGGGAGCCGGCAGGGCAGGTCGGGCGTAGGGTCCCGCTCCTGGCAGGCGGCGCAGCGGCCGAAGAGGGCGAGGTGGTCGATGCAGGCGTCGAAGGCGTAGCGGGCGCGGATGGCCTCGCGCAGGGGGCGGACCAGATCGTCGTCCAATTCGGAGAGGGAGCCGCAGTCGCGGCAGACCAGGTGGTGGTGGCGGCCCGGCTCCAGCAGCTCGTAGTGGCGGACGCCGCCGCCCAGGTCAGTCTCGCTGATCAGCGAGAGGTCCCGGAAGAGTTCCAGAGTGCGGTAGACCGTGGATCGGTTCAGGGCGGGTGCTGCCTGCTCGACGCGGCCGAAGACCTCGTCAGCTGAGAGGTGTTCGCCGGGGCGGAACGCTCCGAGGATGTGCAGCCGCTGGGGCGTGGCCCGCTGGCCCGCGGCGCGCAACCGCCCGGCAAGAGCCTTGTGATTCGCCCCCTGATAGGGGAGATCCGTTCCGGTTGACCCGACGGTGCCTGGTTTCGCGGTCGTGTCCGTGCCCATCTCCCCAGCGTTCCCGTCCTCGTTGTCGCAGAGCAGCCTGGCGCACGCTACGCCGCCGGTAGCATGCGGCCTTGACCCTCGATCTTGCTGCAACCTAGGGTGTGTCTTCAAAGGCGTGGTAACGTTGGGAGATGAGCCGAGACCGAGAACTGACCGACGAGCAGTGGGCGGCGCTGGAACCGCACCTGCCGCCGCAGCGGGCCGCGACCG
>JALYMD010000702.1 GCA_030773875.1 Chloroflexota bacterium
TCGTGGCGGAAGAGACCGCGGAGCCAGGGCAGCCACTCCCCCCGATCGAGGGTGTCGTCCTGGCGAACGAGGTCGCCGATGCCTTCCCGGTCCACCGGCTTGTGGTGCGGTCCGGTCGACCACGGGAGATCTACGTGGTCCGGCATGGGGAGGGGTTCGATGAGGAGGAGGGTGAGGCTTCCAGCCCGAGGGTCGCGGAGGCATGGGAGCACCTAGTGGCGAGCGGGGTCACGCTCGCAGATGGCGACGTGGTCGAGGTCAGCCCGGCCGCGGTGGACTGGTTCGTGGAGGTCGGGCAGGGGATCGGCCGCGGATACGTCATCGTGCTCGATTACGGGTATCCGGCCCCCATCCTCTACCATGGCCGTCGTCTCCAGGGCACCTTGCGTGGCTATGCTGGACACACAGTTACGGAAAACCCGTACATCAGAATCGGGACCCAAGACCTTACCGCCCACGTGGATTTCTCGGCGCTGGAGCGAGCTGGCAGGTCGATCGGATTGGAGACGGCCGGACTGACGACCCAGGGGGCATTCCTGGCTGCCCTCGGTCTCGGCGACTTCCTTGTCCGACTGCAGACCGACCCGGCGACGTCACCGTCGGACTACTACGCCGCCCAGGCGGCCACGTTGCGCTTGATCGATCCCGGCGGTCTGGGCCGATTCGGTGTGCTGGTGATGGCGCGCGACGCGCCGGTGGAGCCACCGTTGCGGGGACTGACTCTTGAGCCACCTCCCTTTTAGCGTGATCATCCTGCTTCCTGGTTGACCTCTGTGACCGCGATGTCGGCCAGAGCCAGGGCAAGAGGGAGCGTTGGGAGTTGGTCCGCGTATGGTGGCCGTCTGTGCCAACTACCGGCGCGGGAACGAAGGGGGGCAGGGTGAGCGATGAGCTGAACAGGCCGGAAGCCATGGAGGCGACCATCAACAGGCAGCAGTTCCTGTTTCTCTATGGGGCAGATATGCATCCGACGGCGATCATTGCCGCCCATGTCGGGCCACAGTTCGTCGCAAGGGCCCGGCTCGAGGAGCGGGGGGAGAGCCGCCCTCCCAAGGAAAGCGAGGATGTGACCGATACCTGGGGCATCCTGCTGCGGGTGCCGCAACCGGTCGGAGAAGCACCTGGACCGGAGGGCACGGTGGTAACGGACGACGGACGCACCTTCGTCGCTCGGGTAGTGACGCCGACGGGCGCAGCTGCCGATCCCGCGACGATGCTCGCCGCCGCGCGTTACTGGGAGCTGCCGCCGTCGTACGTGAAGTCCTTGCATCGCGCGGCTGGGATGGACGAAGCCGGGACTGGTGATAGCTGAGCCGGGCAACCTAGTCCCGAAACTATTTCGTCAATGTGACTGGCACGGGCGAGATAGGGATCAGCTGCGACGCGACCGGGCGTGAGGTCTTCGACTGCGCGTCGCACCTGTTGGCGCTAGACCCTCGCGCGACGAACCAGCTTGATAGCCCTCGTCGCATCCGCGAGCGTGATGTGCGAGTTGCGTTGTTGGAACCGCCGCGTGATCAACCCGGCCGAGTTGCTAAAGGCACTGGCGGCGACTGGGACAGAAAGGTGTCCCGGTCGTACCAGTCATCTGGACCAGTCCCTGGTACGGCCAGGGTACCTCGCGTGTCTCGACGCCGAAACGCTATTTGCCAGCCTCGACCTCGGCGTGTGCTAGCATGGTGTCCGTGACGATCCTGTCTCCGTTCGCCCCCTACGGTTCGCGATTCCAACGTATTCTCCCTCCTGCTCGGACCCTCAGTGGCGCTGCCGGGCGCCACTGACGTACCCGCCGATCCGGTTTGCCAGCGAGGCGTTTCAATGGTGTACAAGGCGACCCAGGATGTCGTGCGGCGGGTGATGCCGCTCCTGGAGAGGATGGCGACCCGGACCATCGACCGCGCGCGGCTCCTGCAGTACCTCTCCGCGCGGGCCGGCGTGGACTGGGGGGTGCTGGAACTGGTTTCTGACACCGGAGCTGACGCCGGCAGCGAGCGCGAGCTTATCTTCCGGGACCGAGGTACGCGGGCCGAACACGCCATCCGATATCCATCGTGCCTGCCGGACGAGGTGGAGCCCTTGGTCCGTGAGGAGTACAAGCGCCTGGCGGCCGATCGGCCGCTGAGCCTGATGGCGGAGCCGCTCTTCGCGTACTTCTTCCAGGCCGAGTACTGCGACCGCTGCCGCTGGCGAAGCGAGGCCCACGCCCAGTTCCACCGGGAGTGCCGCTTTGCCGGCCACCCCGTCAACTTCGAGCCGGACCCCACGGCTGAAGCGGGGCCAAACGGAGGCTTGTTGGCGCTCGGTCCCGGCTAACGCCTCGCCTCGCCCCGCCCGCTCACGTCCCAGCGACCCGGGCGACCACCGGCGCGAGTTCGTCGATCAGGTCGTTGCCGACCACGACGTAGGAGATGCCGAACCGCTCGCGCCGTTCCTGGAGTTGCTCAGCCATGAGCTCAACGGGGCCGATCAGGGCGTGCGGCGAGCCGAGGATCTCGTCGGCGGGGAGGCCGAAGGCGGGCGCGAGTCGCTCCGCCGCGGCCTCCCGGTCGGTCGCGACCTCGACGGCGTAGACGTAGACGTTGATCTCCAGCTCGCCGAGCCGATTCCCCGCCGCTTCCCGCACCCAGGTGATCTTGCGCGCCGTCGCCCCGGCGGTCAGCGAGCCCGGGTCGAGCGTCCCGTCCGCCCGCGCCCGCGGGCTCAGGCCGACGA
>JALYMD010000703.1 GCA_030773875.1 Chloroflexota bacterium
GCACCAGGCTGGTCAGCGCGTGGGCGTGCGGCCGGCTCTCGTCGTGCGGAAGGCTCGCGGCGCGGATCAGAGGCAGGTCGCCGACGGCCGCGTCGAGGCGGGTGTAGACCGCGAGCAACCCAGCCAGCAGCAGGCCGCCGAGGGCGTAGGCACTGATGACATCCGTCGGCCAGTGGGCACCGTGCCAGACGCGAGCAAACCCGACGGCGACGATGATGGCTGCGCTGAGGCCCTGGACCGCCAACCGCAGGCTGTTGTTGCGGATGCGTCGGGCGACGACGAACAGGAAGCCGTAGAACATGATGGCGCCCATCACGTGGCCGCTCGGGAAGGAGCGCTCATTGACCCAGGGGGTGGCGCGTTCCAACTCAGGCAGACCGGGACGGGTGCGGGACACCACGTACTCGCCGATGACGTAGTTGATGACGCCGCCGGTCGGTAAGGTCAGCAGGCCGAGTGCCGGCACCCACCAACGAATGGCGAGGAAGAGCAACAACGTGCCAGCCCAGACGGCGACCGCCCCGTCCGACCCGGTCAGAGTGTTGACCTGATCGACGACGGTGGAAAGACCCGGGGCGTTGATCCCTTGGATCGCCTTGATCGCCCACAGGTCGAACCCCGTGGTCGGGTGAAGCAGGGCGTCCACGAGAGCGATCAGAAAGACCAGCACCGAGATGATGCCTGCCCGGAGGTGGGTGAACCGCGGAGCGTGGAACGCGACCGCCGGAAGCGAGGGTATCGTGGCGTGACGTGCCATGAGGGCCATGATCGAACTCCTACCTCTTTCCTCCGGCTCGTCCCGGAGTTGCCCCGTTCGGGCTTCGCTGCCTCAGCCGGGACGCGGGTCCCGTGTCGATAGAACGAGGGTAGGGGTCGGATGTGACGGTGCTTTTGCTATCCTGTCACGGAACCGTCACGCGGGAGCGACAAAGCAGCCACGCCGGCCGGGCGGGCATGATTGGCCCCTGGCACCGATCATCACGTCCGGCTTTCTGGACCAGCCAGTGACGCGGCCACCATCCTGGCCTCTTATCCTGGGATGATGGGGATTGAGGCCCACTGAGCGTGCCCAAGTGCGCGGCACGCTGGGAGGATGGGCTGACCGTCATCGTGACACCGGGAGGAACCCCTCGCCACGCGCCGGCCTACGCGCTGCTGGGAGGGAGGCCATCTCCAAGATCGGCAACCAACTCGCCGGGCGGGCGGTCCCTTGGTTCGTCCTTCAGACGAACGGGCGCGCCACGAGGACGGGGCTTGTCGCGGCCGCAGCCCTCCTGCCAACCGCGCTCGGGTCCTTTTTTAGAGGTGCGGTGGTCGATCGCGTCGGCAGCCGCCGGATGAGCATCGCCTCCGATCTGCTCAGCGAAATGAGCATGGCGATGGTCCCCCTCCTCTACCACACGGTCGGGCTCGGCTTCCTGCCGCTGCTCGCCCTCGTCTTTCTTGGATCCCTCTTCGACTCCCCCGGCAACACGGCGCGGATGGCCCTCCCACCGGAGGTTGCGGAGCCAGCGGGAATGCGGGTGGAGTAGACGAACGCGATTTCCCAGACGATTCAAGAGCTGGCGAGCTAGCTCGGCCATCCGCCGGCTGGCCTTCTAATCGTCGCGATGGGGACCAGCAATGTGCTCTGGCTGGACGCGGCGAGCTTTGCCGTCTCGGCGCTGCTCGTCGCCATCGCGGTACCGAGGTCAGTGGGAAAACGCACGCCCGCGCGAAGACATCTGGACGACGTGCGAAAAGGATGGCGTTGCCTCTGGACCGATCGGCTGTTACGCGCCGTCGGGCTGACCGCAACGGTCGTCAATTTTCTGCTCGCGCCGTTCTTCGCCGTAGTGCTCCCGGTCTACGCGAATCGGGAGTTTGGCTCGGCACGTCACCTTGGCCCGATGCTGGCAGGTTTCGGCCTTGGGGGTTTGGTGGGATCGACCACCTATGGAGCCATCGGTCATTGCCTCCTGCGCCGGCCAGCGCTGATCGGCGGATTCGCCCTTCTTGGCTTGTCGATGTGGATCCTGGCGACGCTGCCGGGACTGGCGGTCGCGGTGGCAGCGCTCGGCGTCGCCGGTTTGGCCGGCGGTGGTATCAACCCCTTCGCGACGACGATGCCCCAGGAA
>JALYMD010000704.1 GCA_030773875.1 Chloroflexota bacterium
TTTGAGCGCCTCGCCGGCTCGCTCGGGAGTGAGGTCACGCAGCAGCATGCCCACCGTGGCTTCTTCGACAAGGTCAAGGACGCCCTCGGGGTTTGACGGAGCCGCGCAACCACAAGCGGGCTGTTGACGAGCGAGCGATCGAGGCGTTCCAGCCTCCATTCGTTGGAGTCGTGTAAGCGTGATGAAGTTCCGGAGGTCCGAGGTGATACGCCGAATCCTTGTCCTCGGTGTGGTGGTCGAGCTGCTGAGCGGCTTGGCCGGCCTCCTTGGAGCAACCGCTCAGGACGGCACCCCGACGGGGGGTCATGCGCACGGCGGGCACGGGCAGGCGAGCCCTGCGACGGACTCGCCCTATGCTGGCCGTTACGATGCCTCCGCTGCGATCCGGTCCCTCACGCCCGATGAGATTGCCCAGATCGAGCGGGGTGAAGGGGCAGGGTTCGCGCTCCCGGCAGAACTGAACGGGGTGCCAGGTCCACGCCACGTCCTCGATCTCGCGCACCAGATGGGGCTGTCTCACGAGCAGCGGATGCAGGTCCAGCAGATCTATGACGAGATGCGCGGGAGGGTGATTCCGGCCGGAGAGCGTTATCTGGCGGCGGTGCAGGCACTGGAGAAAGACTTCCGAGCAGGGACGCTGACGGAGGAGACCCTACCGGATCGTGTAGCCGAGGTCAGCCAGCTAGAAGGCGAGTTGACGACGGCCCATCTGGTGGCTCACCTACAAACGGCAAAAGTGCTGACCGCCGAACAGGTTGCCATCTACCAGCAGCTCCGCGGATACGAATCTGTCAGTACGCCTAGCGCATAGCGCGGTTGGGATGGAAGCGGACCTCTGCTCCACGGCTTCCATTCGGGCTGGCTGCATCTTGGGTGGCCCGTAGAGCGACGGCCAGATGGGAGACAGGCGGGCGTCGTCTGCGCGCTATCCGACCTCCTGACGGAACTGAGGAACGGAGATGGGGCTCACCCGAGCGGAGGACGCAGCGGGTGGAGCGGATCTTCCTTGACAGCCTCAACGGCCCATGCGTAGCATGAACGGAAGGGAACGCGGTCGGTGGCGGGTGGTGAAATGGTATCACAAGGGTCTTTGGAACCTTTGTTCCAGGTTCGAATCCTGGCCCGCCAGCCATTGATGACAGCCCTTTCCGTGCTCCTCTCATCACAGCCCAGTGATCGCGCGGCCCACGGCAACCGGATGGGGCGGCGCACGTCCCTCTGGTCCAGCACGTAGGCGTGACGGACATCGGCCGCCGGAAGTTGTCTCCTCCCAATCACCACGCGCCCATCGCGCTCGTCGTCCTCGCTGCGGGCCACGGTACGCGCATGCGCTCCGCATTGCCCAAGCCCCTTCACCCAGTCGCCGGCGTGCCTATGGTGGCGCGCGTGCTGGCAGCTGGGCGCGCGGTGCGTCCAGCGCGCGTTGCCCTTGTTGTTGGGACGGGGACGGCAGACCTCGCGCAGCGCGCGGGCGTGGCCGTCGATGTCGTCGTGCAGGATCCTCCCCGCGGGACTGGGGACGCGGTCCGCTGCGCGCTGGCAGCCATTGGGGACGCCGGCTGGATCCTGGTCCTCTATGCCGATCATCCGCTGCTCGATGACAGCACGGTGACTCGGCTGGTCAACGGGGCGCTCCAAACGCGGGCACGGGTCACGGTGTTGACGTGCCTGCTGCCGGATCCGGGAAGCTATGGGCGGATCGGGCGGGACCCGGCCGGCCGGCCGGTCCGGATCGTTGAGCGGGCGGACGACACCCCCGAAGCACGGGTGGGGCCGACAGAGGTCAACAGCGGGATGATGGTGCTGGAGGCAACCTGGGCGCGCAATGCGCTCCAGCGGCTCCAGCCCAGCCCCGCGACGGGCGAGTATTACCTGACCGATCTGGTGGAGATGGCTGTCGCGGAGGGCGCGAGCGAAGACGAGGCGTGGCCGGTCGCCACCGTCCTCGCCGATCCAGCCGTCGCCCTTGGCGTCAATGATCGGTTGCAGCTCGCCGCGGCCGATGCGGAGGCCAGGAGCCGCATCCGCTCCCGGCTGATGCTTGACGGGGTGACACTGGTCGGTCCCGAGACCATCTTCGTTGATGAGGATGTCGAGGTCGGGCCGGACACCACACTCTTTCCGTTCACGACCCTGCTCGCCGGGACGCGCGTCGGTGCCCGCTGCACCATCGGTCCACATGCGACGCTGGATGGCGCGCGAATCGGCAATGATGCCGTCGTCCGTGCCTCAACAGTCGTGCATTCCTCGGTCGGCGACGGCTCTGACGTCGGCCCGTACGCTCACCTGCGGGGCGGGACCGAGATCGGGCCACACGTGCATGTCGGGAACTATGCGGAGTTGAAAAACGCCGTTCTCCACGAGAGAGTCAAGGTCGGGCACGTCAGCTACGTCGGGGATGCTGAGGTTGGCGCGGAGACCAACATCGGGGCGGGAACGATCACGGCAAACTACGATGGGGTTGCCAAGCATCGTACCGAGATCGGCCCCAGCGCCTTCATTGGCAGCGACTCCGTTCTCGTTGCCCCGG
>JALYMD010000705.1 GCA_030773875.1 Chloroflexota bacterium
CGGCAGGTGCGGTTCCAGCGCCGCCCACTGCTCGTCGGTCAGTTCTCGGTCTCGGCTCATCTCCCAACGTTACCACGCCTTTGAAGACACACCCTAATAAGGGCGCTGTCGACCCAGTGCGGCGAAAAGAGCTATCGGGGCGCGCTCCTGTCATGATCCCGGCCGGACTTGCCCTGCCACTTGTGGCGCGAGGGATGGCTGCCCCGCAAGTGGGACAGGACGCCCAGGTTTCCCTCGATCTCCTCGCCAGGCTCGTCGCGACCGGAAGCAGTAGACACGTTGGGCTCACGGTGTCGGGGCGTCGTTTGCGGTGGGACAGTAGATCGGCGCCAGCGTACCGATCCGCGCGACCACATCCTTTGAGCGCGCCCGCCGGCCTCTTTCAGAGCCGCTCAGGGTCGCTCTGAGCGGCTCCGGTTGTCCCGATTCGGGCAGGGGATCTATGCCGGTCGCCCATGAGCGCTCATTGGTGCCCGGACATCTCCCTGATTCAATCGGCGGTCTGCGGTCAGGCTGAGGGCGCGGTCAGTTCAATCTGGATGTTGTCGGGATCCCGGAACATGAGCACGGTGATGCCGAAGGCCTCAAGTGGGGTGATCTCTCCGTGGGGGATGCCCCGCTCGTCGAAGAGCTTGACTGCCCGCTCCAGATCCTCGCGTCCCGCGACGGCGAAGCTGAGGTGGTCGAGACCCACCCGGTTCTCATCGAACCGATCCGCCGTGTTCACGAGGTTGGCGTTCGGGGCCGGCGCGAGGCCGATAAGCACGCTACCGTTGTGGATAAGGGTGGACGGTCCGAACTCTGCGACCACGTCAAAGCCGAGCAGGCTGGTGTAGAAGTCGCGGGAGCGAGCAACATCGGTCACCGTCAACTTGAGGTGGTCGACGGCACTCGTCGTCAAACCTGTTGCCTGGGTTGCCATACCTGCCTCCTCCTGTCCGACTTCGTGCCGCCCATCGCCCCGCTCCCACCGGGAGCCCGGGTTATGGGCGCTCGAGGCTGAAACGCATCCCGGGGACGCCACCGCTACGACGTGGGCGTCGCTCCCATCTCCATGCCCGTCATGAAGGTCGTGAACGGTTCCCCGGCCCGGGTGAGTCCCGCGACCAGGATGACGACGTCGTCGTCACCAGCGTTGCGCACATCGTCCTGGGGATCGTCCGCGAAGAGCGAGTCACCGGCCGTCAGGATCACCTCGGTGCCGATGGGCATCGCCTCCGCGGGAGAGGGCGTGCCGCCGGCGGCCGCCCGGGTGAGTTGGATGGTGCCGCCCAGCGCCGTGTAGCCGAAGGAGCCCGCCTCGACGAAGATGACTAGCGCGCCGGGATGGCTGTGGGCGGGGATCTGACCGCCCGGGGCGATCGTGATGCGGCGCAGCGACAGTTGGAGGCCAGGAGCCGCGGCTGGCTGGCCGGCGCCCATCGGTTGAGTCGTGGTGCCGGTTGCGCCGGTTGGGGTGGAGGCGGGCGAGGCCTCCTGGGCGACGAGATGCCGAGGCCCCACGGCGGCGGCGAGAAGCAGGGCGGCCAGACCGCCTCCCCCCAAGCGCAGGGCAGCGCGGCGGGTAACGTCGACGTTCAGTGTTTGGGCGACAGGATCGGCGTCGGGGCGGGTCGAGTCCATCGTCCTCCTCCGTGCGCTGTTGCGTTCCCGTGATGGTCATCGTGCACGCACGCAATCGATTCCGGCGCTCCACCTCCTCTGCGTGTGAGTCAGCTGATCGCTCACTCGACTGAGCACCGGCTCGACACCCACAGACCCTCCAGTCTCTCGGCGATCCGGTCGGCAATGATGAGACGATCTGGACGCGGGTAGCCGTCCTACTCAGCCGGCTGGATGTTGTGGTTGGCGCGGAAGAAGTTGGTGGGGTCCCACACGCGCTTGAGCCCGGCCAGCCGGGCGTAGCTCGTCCCGTAGGCGTCTCGGACGCGGCCCTGTCTCTCGTCACCGTCCAGGTCGTTGACGTAGACCCCGGCTGGGGCGTACGGCCGTATTGCCTCGTAGAGGCTTCGCGTCCAACCGATATTCCGCTCCGTGTCGACCGGGTTCGTCCAGCTCGCGAGGATCACCAGGTCGAAGGGGAGATCGCGGTGGGCGTAGGCGGTGGCGTCGGGGGCGACGCGGCCATAGGCGCCATGCGTGTCAACGATCGCGATCGCGGTGTGGGGCGACGGCACCTGGCCGGCGTAGGCGACCAGGGCCTCGATCACCTCGTCGGGGATCTCCCGCAGCAACGTCGACTTCCAGTAGTTCAGCCGTCCGGGCGGGAACCCCTGGCCGATCAACCCCTGCACTGCCACATACGGCATCGGCCCAATCAGATCGGCCACCGGCGGCCCGAACCGCCGCAGGGGCTCCACCGCCTTCTCCCCCGCCTCCACCGAACCGGCGTAACAGCAGACCATGGCGATGACGGGGTTGCCGTCTGGAGCGGTCAGCAGCGCGGCATAGGTAGTCAGTTCGTCCGGCTGATTGGCCGCGAACGCCCGGTAGAAGCGCAGCACCTCGCGCGCCCGCGCGAGCGGATGGAGCACCATGCCGCCCAGAACCGTCGGTCCAACCGGGTGGAGGCGGTACTCGAAGGCCGTGACGACACCGAAGTTTGCCCCCGCACCGCGTAGCGCCCAAAAGAGGTCGAGGTGCTCCTCCGCGCTCGCCCGGACCAGTTCGCCGTCAGCCGTCACCACCTCCGCCGCGAGCAGGTTATCGAGCGACAAGCCGTGCTTGCCGGTCAGCCACCCCTGCCCGCCCCCGAGGGTCAATCCGGCGATGCCGGTGGTCGAGACGACACCCCCGACGGTGGCCAGCCCGTGCGCCTGCGTTGCGGCGTCGAACTCGCCCCAGATCACGCCCGGCTCTGCCCGAGCGGTGCCCTTTGCCGGATCGACGCGAACGCCCTTCATTGGCGCGCAGTCGATCATCAGGCCCCCATCGCTGACGGCGAGCCCCGCGACGCTGTGACCGCCACCCCGGATCGAGGTTGGCAGGTCATGCTCCCGACCAAAGTGCACTGCGCTCACTACGTCGCCTGCATCGGCACAGCGAGCGATCAGGGCAGGACGCTTGTCAACCACGGCGTTCTAGACCATGCGGGCTTCGTCATAGCCGGGATCCCCGGGGCGAAGCAGAGCACCTCGGAGGCGGGAAGCGAACTCCTGGATCATTGGCTCAGTGAGGGTCTGTGAAGGCCGGGCTGCAGCGGGCGCTGAAGCGGGTCGGATGGCCATGGCAGATCCTCCCTTCGGGGCGGGATCGAGGACCGGGCCGACCTGGCCACGCAACAAGGGCGGCCGGTCCACGCCAAGGTGGTTGGTTGTGGGATCCCATGGAACCGTTTTCAGACTACATCCCATTTCCCCACTGTCAACTCTGTACGGCCACGTGCAAGAGGGTTCCGTGCTGCGGTCATTGGCCGCTTCTGAGTGATGTCGGCAGACCAACTTGCTCGCGTCTGGACGCTTGTCCCTCTGGTATCCTGCCGAATCGGCTGCGAGATACCAGAAAGGGTGGGTCCGTGTCAGACGTGTTGAACCTCGATGGACTGCTCCAGTGGCGCTGCATCGGTCCGTTCCGGGGCGGCCGGGTGGTCGCGGTCGCCGGGAGCTACCACGACCCGAACACCTTCTACTTCGGCGGGGTGGCCGGGGGTGTCTGGAAGACGACCGACGCCGGCGTCTACTGGCGGTGCGTCTCCGACGGCTTCTTCACCACGGCGTCCGTCGGCGCGCTCGCCGTCGCCCCGTCCGACTCGAACGTGCTCTACGCCGGCACGGGCGAGACCACGATCCGCATCGACGTCTCCCACGGCGACGGGGTCTACCGGAGCACCGACGCCGGTCGCACCTGGACCAACGTCGGCCTCCGCGACACGCGCCACATCGGCAAGATCCGCGTCCACCCCACGAACCCGGATGTTGTCTGGGTCG
>JALYMD010000706.1 GCA_030773875.1 Chloroflexota bacterium
GACCAGCCTACCTCACGGGAGACCGCCTCTCCTTACGACCCATGCTGCCTGAAGATGCCGAGCACGCCACGGCCTGGTTCGAGAGCCCGTTCCCCATCAACAGCACGCGTGCTGCTGCTCTTCTCAAAGAGGTGCATACCCGGGCATGGGGGGAAGCGGATCCGCTGTACCTCGCCGTTGTGAGATTGGTCGATGAGACGATTGTCGGCGGCGCCACGATCGACGGGCACTCCGGTCCCCATGGCGTGCTCCGGGTCCGCTCTGCGCCCTGGTTGCCTGATGAGGAGAGCGATGCGCTGCGCGCCGAGGTACTCGGTCTGGTCGTCCCATGGCTGCGCGACGAACTCGAGCTGATGACCGTAACTGTCGATATCGCCGCCGACGACCCTGCGGCCCTTGCCGCGGCGACGGCCCTGGGGATGGTCCTCGGCGTTCGCCTCCGGGAGCACGTGGTGCGCCCGGATGGTCGGGTAGACCTCCTCCAGTTCCAGGCCCTCAACCCGGGCCGACGCGTGCTGGAGAGGGCGGATGCGTAACCCGCTCGTCGTCGGCGACCGCGTCTATTTGCGACCATTGGAAACAGGTGACGCCGAGGGGTTGGCGCGAGACTTCTCCGAAGAGACGGAGACGTTCATGTACCGCGGTCGGGTCCCGGTCAGCCCGCTCGCGTTTGCCCATTGGATCGAGGAATTGCATAAGACCCATCCCCCGGCCGACGTCGATCTCGCCGTTTGCCTGCGAGGTGGTGAGGAAGTGGACCGGATGATCGGCCTGGTCAACGTTGAGCACATCGACTGGGTCAATCGGACCGGCGAGACAGGAAGTCTCCTCCTTCCTGCTCGATTCCGCGGCCACGGTTATGGCACGGAAGCGAAGCACCTTCTGCTGGAGTACGCGTTCGAGCGCCTCCACCTCCACGTGCTGCGCTCCCACGTCTGGGAGCCGAACGCGCGTTCAGCAGCTGCCCTCATCAAGCAGGGCTACCGTCCTGCTGGCCGGCTCAAGTGGGACGACGTGAAGCACGGCGTCTATCGGGACACACTCGTGTTCGATGTGCTGCGGGAGGAGTGGCTTGAGGCCCGTGCCGCGTGGAAGGCCGGCCAGTCGTGACCCGGTATAAGGGTGCATGACGATGGATCGCTCGTTGGTTGCTTCGGGTCTCTCGGACCGCATACGTTTACGCTGGAAGGCCGCAGGCGGAGACTGGTGAGGATTGGAACGGAGTCGGGGCGGTGGTGGAGGATTGGCGACAAGATCGCATGGGCGTGGCAGAGCGTGGTGAGAATCCGACGGTCTTGGCTCGATTGACGAGCGGGTTCGCCGTCATTGGCGATACGCAATTTCTGCCGGGGTATTGCCTTCTGCTGGCTTCGCCTCGGGTCGGGCATTTGACCGACCTGCCCTTGAACCGTCGATCCACGTTCCTCCGAGAGATGAGCCTCATCGGGGAGGCCATCGAAGCGGTCTGCCGGCCCCATCGACTGCGGCGGGTGAACTACGAGATCCTCGGTAACACGGATCCGTACCTGCACGCGCACGTGTTCCCGCGCTACGACTGGGAACCTGTTGAGTACGTGGGCCACACGGTATTTCGCTATCCTCCCGAGAAGTGGTCCGATTCCCGGTACCAGTTGTCGGAGAAGACTCACGGGTTGCTGCGGGCTGAGTTGACCCAAGCACTACGGAGGCTCGTCGGCGATCAAGGCTTGGAAGGGGCCGGGGGATAATGGATCAAGGGTGACCGCAATCGTAATCTGCTGCTCCTTGGGCGACCGAATCGCCGGTTAGCGTGCCGGCACCATCTCCAGGTCGATGTCGCCGGCGCCCCCCTCGACCTCAAGGTGAAGCGTGACCGGCGCCGTCCCGTAGACGTCATTAACGTAGACATTGCCTTGCCGGTGAAGGCCTGACACGTCGACGTTTCCACTGCCCTCATCCACCGTGACCTGGACGCCGACATGCTGAGGCAGCTTCACAGCAATTGGCCCGGCACCACCCTCGATGCGGCCGTTCACATCCCGGCCATGTGTATTGGTGAAGTCAATCGTCGCCTCGCCAGCGCCTGCCTCTACGGTAAACCCTGTCAAATCAAGATCACCAAGGAGGAGGGTGCCTGTTCCGGAACCCAGCTCCACCTTCAGGTCGACGGGCCTTTCATCAGTCAGGCGCACATCCCACTTGTTCTCGACCTCGTCCATATCCCATGGAGCAACAAACGAGGAGCTCTCGCCCTGCCGGAGGCGAAGCGTCCCCATTCCATCGTTCACCACGTAATGCACGTTCGGGCGCCACTCGTTCACGTTGTAGAAAAAATCGCCGTTCATCAGTGAGCGTGATCCGCCGCCGAGTTGGATGTCTCCATCACTCATCTCGACATCGACTCGAACCGAGGACGCATCCCTGAGCGAGAGAATGCGGTTCTGGAACTGCAGATCGCTCACCGCGGCGACGCCGCCACTGAGAGCAAGAGTCCCAGCTAGCACCGCCATGACCGCGCTACCCCCAATGGCTGCCTTGATTCTGCTCCGCATCATCCGCTCCGTAGGACGTAGTACCGCTCGTATCTTCCCTGCATGTCGCCATGATAGAGGACCGTTGTCACCAGGGAGCCGCGAGAACGTCACAGAATCGTCACAATTTGTCGCCCCGTCCGGGCACGATCTGTGTATGGCGT
>JALYMD010000707.1 GCA_030773875.1 Chloroflexota bacterium
CGGGCGCGGCCCCACAGCGCCCTCGGCTACCGGCCGCCTGAGGAGTTCCGGGTGGCGTTCGACGAGGCCGTGATCAGGCGGCAGGAATGGGTCGGACTCTCATAATCCATGGACCACACACTGGGGACAGGTCAACCGGGCCACCGCCTAAAACCCGTCCAACATCTGCTGTAGAAACCTCGTCCTGACCCCTTGACACGCCCCTACTGTACGTGTAATCTGTACGTACAGTCCCGAGGAGCCCGGCGGCAGCGAGGCTCCCCACCGGACACGATCGACGGCCGAGAGGGCGACTGCGGGGTAGCCCTTCCGAATCCGGTTCGTGCATGGGATTGACCGGGGGACCGCGTCCGTTGCGGGGCGAGGCGCGGGGGAACGGTCGGTCACGGGGAGCAACGAGGCGGCGAAGTTCGTCGGGACTGTTCTCTTTTTTCGGCGTCGATTAGGTTCGCGAAGCTACTGAGCCAATCCACCATGACCCATGCCCCTTGAGGAGCGTGCTGCTCAGATCGGCGTCCTCAGCGCAGCCCGAAGGGCAGCCGGCTTGGGTTCTTGCGCTGATCTCCTGGCAGGCAGGGCGCTGTTGCTAGCGGGATCGAGTCACACGTCGGCCCGGATCACTCCCTACTGGCTGCCTAGATAGGCGACGATGCCTTGGTAGATGGCCTGGGCTTCCTCGTACCGGTAGTCGCGGTCGGGATCGCTCAGCCTGGCTTGCTCTTCCGTGCTGGTCAGGAAGTAGCCCTCGCTGATGGTCGCGGGCATGTCTGACTTGATGAGGACACCGGAGGCGAACTGCGTAATCCCCTTGTTTGGGATGCCGAGGGCAGTGGAGACCGATCCGGTGACGACCCGCGCCAGGTCCCTATCAACCCGCTTCTGGTACAGCGCGGTGGTGTAATCCGTGTCTGGATTCGATGCGCCGTTATGGTGAACGGAAACGAGGATGGTAGCCCCGACACTGTTGCAGTACTCGGCGCGAGCGCTGTTCCCGAGCGAGATGTCTTCAGTTCGGGTGTAGAACACGCCGTAGCCGTTGGTGCTCAGGATGGTACCGAGTTCAAGGGCGACATCCAGATTGAGGTCCTTCTCCAGAATCCCGCCGCCGGACGTGCCCGTATCTGATCCGCCGTGCCCCGGGTCGATGCAAACCGAATGCCCAGTAGCATTCGCAGGCAATGCCACCAGGACGAGCGACAAGACCAAGACCGCTGCGATAGCGAGATCTGAGATGCGCTTGTGCATCCGAGCGTCCCCCTCTCCTCACACGCCGTGACGACCTTAGCAACAATGCAGCCGGGACGGACGTTCTGGTGACTTTTGTCCCGGTATGGCAGGGAGGCTGATCGACAAGGAGAGGCTCGTGAAGGAGCCCTCGCGTGTCGATCAGCCTCCTGTCCTGATTACTCCTCTGTCACCGAGACGATATCGGACCAGTTCGACTCACCGGCCGCGTTGAAGGCGCTAACGGCGTAGGAGTACAGGGTGCCGGCGGAGGCCTGAGCGTCGCGGTACGTCGTCGTGCCAGCGGCCACGATCACTGCGGTCTCCCACGTCGCTCCTCCGTCCAGGCTTCGATAGACATAGAAGCCCTCTTCGTCCGTGGAATTGTCAACCCAGTCGAGCCTAATCCCCCGGCCCTTGGTGCTGGCCGTTAGATCGCTCGGGGCAGCGGGGGCCGCAGGTGCAGGATCGGCCGTGTTCTCCACTGTGACCGCCACCGTGGCACTGGAGCCGGTGTTGCCGGAGTTGTCGGTGGCGACCGCCTGCACGGTGTAGGTGCCATCCGCCAAGGTCGTGGTATCAACGTTCAGCGAGTACGGCGAGGTGGTGTCTACGCTCGTGCCAAGGTTGAACCAGGTGGTCCCGCCGTCGGCCGATGCCTGGAACGTGACGGAGGCGACACCCGAGCCATCCAACCCATCATCCGCGGTCGCCGCGAAGGTGGCGGTGCCGCTTAGGACCGAACCTTCGGCCGGGGACGTGAGACTGACGGCCGGCGGTGTGGTGTCGGTCGCGGTGGCGTTCTGCACGGTCACGGTGACGGGCGTACTCGTGTAGCTGTTGCCGTCGTTGTTGGTTGTCGTGACCTGCAGGTCGTAATCACCGTCGTCCAGAGCAATCGTG
Organism: Chloroflexota bacterium; assembly: GCA_030773875.1. The sequence continues at coordinate 2,128 of JALYMD010000707.1, forward strand.
TCCCAGGTGACGGCGTAGCCGTCGGTCCCGTCCGTGTCAGTGCCGATGTCTGTCCAAGAGATGGTCCCTGCAGTCGAGTACTGGAACCTCGCTGAGGCCACGCCGGAGTCGGAGTCGGCCGAACTGGAGGCGACGGTCACCGAGCCGCTCACCGTGCTCCCAGCAGTAGGCGCCGTGATCTCACCCGTGGGAGCCGTCGTATCCGATCCGGTGCTACCAGTGGGGCTCCAGCCATCGTTGACGTTGACGATGCCCTCGGCGTAAGAATCGGGGTCGCCGGGGATCGGGCCGGGCTCTTGATCGGAGAGAAGTGCGTCCTTCACGTCGTCGGGCGCACTCACTCCCGTGGTAGCGATGTAGAGCGCTGCGGCACCGGCAACGTGGGGGGTGGCCATGCTCGTGCCGGAGATGGTGTTTTCCCCGCCCCCCAGCCAGGTCGAGCGGATGCAGACGCCGGGCGCGGCGATGTCGACATCGGCACCGTAGTTGCTGAAATCGGCGAAGGTATCATCGACGTCGCTGCGGCACGTCGCTGCCGCCCCGCCGCCCGGCTGGCCGTCGAAGTCGGCGAGCGCCGACACGGTGATGACCTCGTTGTAGGTGGCTGGGAAGTAGCGGTTGGAGTCAGCCGAGCTGTTGCCCGCGGCGACCGCGTAGGTGACTCCGGCGTTGACAGAGTTGCAGATCGCCCGGTGGAGGGCGCTGCTCCCGCACGAGTCGCTCTCTCGCAGGATAGAGCGCCCACCGAGGCTCATGTTGGCGACCTGGATGGTGCCAGCGTTAGCCGTTACCCAGTCAACGCCGCAAATGATGCTCGATGACGAGCCACTGCCGTCGGCGTTGAGCACCTTCACGGAATAGATGGGCGCGCCCGGGGCCACGCCGACAATGCCGTTGCCCCCGTTATCAAGGGCACCGATGGTGCCGGCGACGTGAGTGCCGTGCCCGTTGTCGTCGTCGTAGTAGCCGGAGCCGGTGCAATCTGTGCCACCAGCCACGTTGAGGTCATTGTGCGGCCCACTTCCGGTGTCGATCACGGCCACGCCGACCCCGATGGTTCCGCCCCCGCCGTCGATCGCGGCGGTCGCGTTGTGGTCGGCGTCCATGCGGCCGATGCCAGTCGGGTCAGTGATGTGGTCGAAGGCCTCAGCGTACTGGTCGGGCTCGATGAAGGCCACCTGGGGGTTCCGCTGGAGGGCATCGAGCGCCGCATCGGGGATAGTGGCGGAGAAGCCCTTCAAGGCATATTGGTAGACATGGTTGATAGTCAGCCCCCGGGCACGGCCCAGTTCCGCCGCGACGGCGGCCGGGTCCGCTACGTTGTCCTGGAACACGACGATATAGCGCCCGGGCAACTCTTGGCCCCGCGCCCTTGGTGCGACCAAGCCAACGGAAGCGAGGACAAGCAGCAAACCCAGCATCGCACGGACAAGAGACGCACTTTGGCGCATTCCGCACTCCCTTCCTGGCGGGTC
>JALYMD010000708.1 GCA_030773875.1 Chloroflexota bacterium
TTACTCGCCGCCCGCCGACAACGACGGCATTCCCATCCCGCTGTACGTGCCGTCGGACGGCGGCCCCAGGTTCGCCCGCCGCCAGTGCCTTGCGAAACCACGCCTCAATGCTCTGCCGGACACCGGCGACGTCACAATCCACGTCAGACATCAATCCACCCTGTTCTCCCCGGAATGCCACCATCCGCCCGGCAGATCCGCACGTGCGACTCGGCAGGTCCACCGGATCCCCAGCGAGCGGGTCAATCCGGGACGATCAAGCCTCGTGGGACGCCTGAAGCACTTCCAACACTTGGGCAAGATCGGGAGGCAGCGGCGCCTCGAACGTTACTTCCCGGTCGTCCATCAGGCGTAGGCCGAGTTTGGCGGCATGCAAGAACTGGCGCGATACCTGGGGCTCGTTGCCGGATTCACCTGCGCCGCGACGACGCCCGTATACCGGGTCACCGACGACCGGGTGACCGATGAACGCCAGATGCACACGAATCTGGTGCGTTCTGCCCGTTTCGATCTCGACGTCAAGGAGGGAGGAGGTCGGGAATCGCTCGCGCACCGCGAAGTGAGTCACTGCGCGGCGTCCACGTGCAGTCACCGCCATCCGCTGCCGCTGTGCAGGGTCGCGCCCGATGGGGGCATCAACGGTCGCCTCGTCGTCCACGACGACACCGCTCACGAGCGCGATGTAGCCTTTCCGCACCGAGCGGTCATTCCACTGAGCCACGAGGGCATTGCGGGCCCGGTCCGTCTTCGCCACGACCATCAGCCCTGACGTGTCCTTATCCAGACGGTGGACGATGCCGGGCCGGTTAGAACCGGCGATGGCGATATCTGGGGCGTGGGCGAGCAACGCATTGACCAGCGTGCCCCGAGGGTGGCCGGGCGCTGGGTGGACCACCATGCCGGCCGGCTTGTTCAGCACGATCAGATCCGCGTCCTCATGGACAATGTCGAGCGGGATCGCCTCCGGTTCGAGATCGTCATCGACGAGAGGCGGCGCATCGACAACCACAACCTCCCCCGGAGTCATCTTGAAGGCGGCCCGCCGGGGCTCTCCATCCACGCGAACCCGACCCGCATCGATGAGTTGTTGCACATAGGAGCGGCTCAAGTCGCGCAGTGCCTCGGTCACGAAGCGATCCAGGCGAACGTTGGTGTGCTCCCGCCCCGGGCGCAATTCGACCAAACCGCCGAGGCTTGCGTCAAACTCCTCGCCGGTCGCTAAGAGCGTATCCTCATCGTCGGGGAAAGCCTCTAACGACTCCGCATCATCCATCGTTATGACCTCTCCGCCGCGGGCGGCACGGCTGAAGGACCCGGCTCGGCGGCAGGAGTCCCGTCCGGATCCCCCGGCGCCCCCGCAGGTTCAGCCGGCTCCACCATGAGATGCCAGGCAAGCAACACCACGCCGACCGAGATAGCGCTATCGGCAACGTTGAACTTCGGCCAGATACCCACGGCGACAAAGTCGACCACGTAGCCTAGCCGGATCCGGTCCATGAGATTGCCTGCGGCACCGCCGAGCAAGAGGGTCATACTGGCGGTCAAGGAGGCGGATGGCTCCCGAACTGTGAGGTAGTACGCAAGGAAGCCACCGAGCACGATGGCCGCTAACCCCGTCAGGAGCGCTCCCTGCCCCCTGAGCACCCCAAAGGCCGCCCCCGTATTCTCCACGTATTCGAAGGCCAGCGCCGGCTCGATAATGCCCCAGCGATGTTCCGACCGTTGGGGACCGAGCTGCGCCACCACTGCCCACTTCGTTAACTGGTCAAGGACCAGCACGGCGAGCGAGCCGGTAAGGAGCCAACCAAGCCGCGGACGGGCGTATCCTGTGCCCTTGATCGTTTCTGTGGCGGAGCGCTGGCTACCGGCCGGCGCGGACGGCTTGCTCGCGTTCAATCTGGGACTGGCATTCGATGTCGTAGCGGACGTAAGGAAAGGCTTCCAGCCGCTCGGCATTGATCGGCTTGCCGCAGCGCTGGCAAATTCCGAACTCCTTGGTATCAAGCCGATCAAGCGCCTCGGTCACCTGCGCCAAGATGTCTCGCAAGTCGCCGCTGACGGCCAGGATCCGCTCCTGCTCCATCACGTTGCTGCCATCTTCCGCCAGGTGGTTCCCCAGCCCCCCCAGGTTCTGCTCCTGCTGGGCACCTAACTGTTGAAGCTCGCTATCAAGCCGGTCCAGATCACTCTGCACCTCGTCCCGGCGAGCCAAGAGTGAGGTTCGTAACGATTCCCGTGTCGCCGTGTCCATATCCTCGACCATTTCCCCTTTCGTCAGATGTGCGCTCTCCCGGGTCATCGCCGGAGCCAGGCCGGCCAAGCCGTATCGTGGCACGTCCGGCGGATGGTAGCACAGCGCTCCTCCGGGTCGGCCCTGCCGGCCTATACCACCCCCCGTATACTTCAGTACGAACGGGAGAAAGCGCGTCGCGCTTGGTGGCCGGCAGATACCGACCGGGGAGATTGATGACCGACGACGGGCTCCGCCTCGTCATTGCCGGGGGCGGCACCGGCGGGCATGTCCTGCCTGCGCTAGCGGTGATGGAAGAACTGCGTGAGCGCGATTTGGCGCTTTGCCCGCTCTGGGTCGGCAGCACGGCCGGTGTCGAACGCGAATCCGCACAGCGCGCCGGGATCCCTTACCAGGCAATCGCGACGGGAAAACTGCGGCGGTACCTATCTGCCCAGATGCCAATGGATGCCGCACGGATTCCACTGGGAGCCTTACAGGCATGGAGGCATCTTCGCCGGCATCGGCCCCACGTAGTCCTGAGTACCGGGGGGTTTGTCAGCGTGCCGACCGTAGTGGCTGCGGCTCGTCAAGCCCCCATCCTCACCCATGAGCAGACTGCGATCCTCGGTCTCGCCACCCGGATCAATGCGCGATTCGCCGACGTCCTGGCCGTCTCGTACGACGAGACCGCAGCCGTCGCCACCTCGCACCACCAGCGCGTGGTCGTCACCGGGAACCCCGTCCGCGCCTCACTGCAACGAGGGGATGTTCGGCGCGGCCGCGCCAACTTCGGTTTCACCGAAGACCTGCCGTTGCTGTACGTCACTGGCGGAGCCCGGGGCGCAACGCCCCTCAACGAGCGGATCGCTGCGCTGCTCCCGAACCTGCTGCACCAGTGCCAGATCCTGCACCAAACGGGACCAGCCTCCGCCAATGCGGACGCCGCCCACCTAGCACGCCTGCGAGAAGACCTTCCCGAGCCGCTGCGAGCGCGTTATCACGTGCTTGAGTTTGTGCGTGACGAGCTGCCAGATGTCTACGCCGCGACGGATCTCGTTCTCAGCCGGGCCGGCGCTGGCACCGTGGCCGAGCTTGCCTATCTCGGCAAGCCCGCCGTGCTCATTCCCTTGCCTGGTGCCGGGGGGGACGAGCAGACCCGGAACGGGCGGCTTCTCGCGGAAGCGAACGCGGCGATCCTGCTCCCTCAGGATCAGGCGACGCCCGAGCGGCTCCAGGAAGTTCTGACAAGCTTGCTGGACGATCAGGAACGATTGGCGGCTATGGGCAGGCAGGCAAGACAAATCGGTCGGCCAGACGCTGCAGCCCGATTGGCCGACGAGCTCCTCAGACTTGCGGGTTGGAAATCGGAGCACGCACCGCTGAGGTTCGAGGTGAGGGGTTAGGCCCGCTTCTACGGCTGGGCAGGGCAACTCTGCCCCTTCCGGCCTATCCCAGCACCGCCTCGATGGCCTCCCCGACCGTGCCCACCCGCACGACCTCGATCCCCGCCTCGCCGCGCTTGCCACGTCGTCCAGCCGGCGCCGGCACGACCACCCGGCTGAATCCGAGCCGTCCCGCCTCATTCAGCCGTCGATTGAGCTGATTCACCGAGCGTAGCTCGCCCGACAATCCGATCTCCCCGACGGCAACCGTGCCGGGATCGACGGGGCGATCCTTGAAGCTTGAGGCCACCGCGATCGCCACGGCGAGATCGGCCGCTGGCTCCGCGATCCGCAGACCGCCCACCACGTTGGCGTAGATATCCTGTCCCCCGAGACCGAGCCCGACGCGCTTCTGCAGCACCGCGACCAGGAGCTGGAGACGGTTGCTGTCCAGGCCGTTCGCGCTACGCCGGGGCAGCCCGAACGCTGTGCTGGTCGTCAGGGCCTGGATCTCCACCAGAATCGGCCGCGTCCCCTCCATCGTGACGGCCACTGTGGCGCCAGCGGCGTTGCCGCTCCGCTCCTCTAGGAACGCCTCGGAGGGATTCCGAACCTCGCGCAGCCCAACGTCTGCCATCTCAAAGACTCCCACCTCATCGGTGGAGCCGAACCGGTTCTTCACGCCTCGCAGGATCCGATACTGATGGTAGCGATCTCCCTCCAGATAGAGCACTGCGTCCACCATGTGCTCCAGCACCCGCGGACCGGCGATCGTGCCCTCCTTGGTAACGTGACCGATGATCAGCACCGGCACGTTCCGGGGCTTCGCCCACTGCATCAGCCGGGCGGTGCATTCCCGCACTTGGGAGACACTTCCAGCAGCGGAGGTGATCTCGTCGACGTACACCGTTTGGATGGAGTCAACGATCAGCAAGCCCGGGCGCTGCCCTTCCGCAGCCTCCAAGACCTCCGTCAAGTTCGTTTCGGAGAGCACCCAGAGGTCGTCATGCCCGACGCCGAGGCGGTCTGCGCGAAGTTTGATCTGCTGAGCTGACTCCTCTGCCGACACATACAGCACCGGCCCCACCGTACCTGCCAGTGCCGCTGCCGTCTGCAACACCAGTGTGGACTTCCCGATCCCCGGGTCGCCACCGACGAGCACGAGGGACCCGGCAACCAGGCCACCGCCGAGCACACGGTTCATCTCCTGAATCGGGACCGCGATCCGGTCCACCTCCGCGGAGCCAACCGTCGTCAGCGGCTGGGCCCTCGCTGCAGCCCGCGGCTTCGGGCCGCTGGTCCCGGGACGCCGGTCTTCAATCGTCTCCACCATCGAGTTCCAAGTTCCGCACGCGGGACACCGGCCAAGATACGCCGGGCTCGCTGCCCCACACTGCTGGCAAACAAACGTCGTCTTCGGCTTTGCCATCCGGGCAATCCCTTACAAATGGTCAGTGATGAGCGATAGGGACGACTGCCAAGACACGATGAGGGGGCGGCCATTCAGCCGCCCCCTCGACCGAGCGCTTGTAGATCTCGGCTGCTGTTAGGAAACGGTTGCAAGCTCCTCGGCCAGTTCTAGCTTCAGCAGATCCTCCTCGACCTCGACGCGGACCTTGTTGCCGGCCTGGAATCGGCTGTTCAACAGCCCTTCCGCCAGCGGGTCCTCAATCAGATTCTGGATGATCCGCCGCAGCGGCCGGGCACCGTAGGTGTGATCATAGCCGCGAGTGCCGAGCAGATCCATCGCCGCCTCGCTCACCTCAAGCGTGATGTCCTGCTCCGCAAGTTGCTTCCGAACCCGCGCTAGCTCCAGATCCACGATCTGCCGGATCTGCTCCTGAGTCAAGGAGTGGAAGACGATCACGCCGTCGATCCGGTTTAGGAACTCCGGCCGGAACGTCTGCTTGAGCTGGTTCATGACCTTGTCGCGCATCTTGTCATACTCGCGACGCTGCGCCTTCTCCTCATCCTCGCGGTGGGTGAAGCCAAGCGTCAGGTCGCGGGTGATCTGCTCCGCGCCGACGTTTGAGGTCATGATGATGATCGTGTTGCGGAAGTCGACCTTGCGGCCCTTGGCATCCGCCAGGTTCCCGTCCTCCATGATCTGGAGGAGCATGTTGAACGCCTCGGGGTGGGCCTTTTCGATCTCGTCGAGCAGAATCACGGAGTAGGACTTCCGCCGGACGGCCTCGGTCAGCTGACCGCCCTCCTCATACCCGACGTAGCCCGGAGGCGCCCCGACAAGGCGGGCCACGGAGTGCCGCTCCATGAACTCCGACATGTCAATCTTGATCAGGTGATCCTCAGACCCAAACATGAACTCCGCAAGCGCCTTGGCCAGCTCCGTCTTCCCGACGCCCGTGGGGCCAAGGAAGATAAAGCTGCCAATCGGCCGGCGAGGGTTCTTGATTCCCGCCCGCGCCCGGCGTACCGCCTTGGAGAGAGTGGTGATCGCCTCTTCCTGCCCGATAATCCGCTCGTGGAGTGCGTCCTCCATGTGGAGCAGCCGCTCGGACTCTTCACCGGCGATCCGGACCAGGGGAATCCCGGTCCACATCGAGACGACCTGAGCGACATCCTCTTCCGTGACGTAGATCTCGTCCTCGGCCTGGGCGTCCCGTAGCGCCTGCTCCTGGGAATCAATACGATCCCGGAGCTTGCGCTCGCGATCCCGCAGTTCGGCGGCCAACTCGAATTCCTGGCCGTTGACCGCCGCCTCCAGCTCCCGCTGCATGGACTGCAGCCCGACCATTGCCTCCTTAAGACTCGGAGGAGCAGCGGAGCGGGCCATCCGAACCCGAGACGAGGCCTCGTCAATCAGGTCAATTGCCTTATCCGGCATAAACCGATCAGTGACGTAGCGAGCGGCGAGATTCGACGCTGCCTTAAGAGCGTCGTCGCTGATCTTCAGCTTGTGGTGCTCTTCGTAGAGCGAGCGGACGCCGGTCAGAATCTGGACTGTCTCGTCAACGCTAGGCTCGTCCACCTGGACCGGTTGGAATCGTCGTTCCAACGCGGCGTCCCGCTCGATGTACTTGCGGTACTCGTCGAGCGTCGTTGCGCCGATGGTCTGGAACTCGCCGCGCGAGAGTGAGGGCTTCAGGATATTGGCGGCATCAACCGCACCCTCAGCAGCGCCGGCCCCCACGAGGGTGTGCAGCTCATCGATGAAGAGGATGCTGCTCGTCTCCTTGACCTCGGCAACGATCTTCTTCAACCGCTCCTCGAACTCGCCACGGTACTTCGTCCCAGCGACCAGCGCCCCGATGTCCAGCGCCACTAGTCGCTTGTTCTGCAGTTGCTCCGGCACGTCGCCAGCCACGATCCGCTGGGCCAAGCCCTCCACAATGGCCGTCTTCCCAACGCCGGGCTCGCCAATCAAGGCTGGATTGTTCTTGGTCCGCCGGGAGAGGATCTGCATGACGCGCTCGATCTCGTTCGCGCGTCCGATCAAGGGTCCGAGCTTGTTGGCCCGGGCTGCCTCGGTGAGGTCGAAGCCAAGGGCATCCATGTAAGGAGTCTTCGTCTGAGTCTTGCCCTGCTGGTAGCCAGATCCCTGGCTGACGACCTGCATCACTTGGGCGCGGACCTTCTCGAGGTTGACCCCAAGGCTCTCCAGCACGCCGGCTGCGATGCCCTCGCCCTCGCGGACCAGACCGAGTAGCAGGTGCTCAGTGCCGATGTAGTGGTGGTTGAGACGCCGTGCCTCGTCCACCGCCAACTCAATGAC
>JALYMD010000709.1 GCA_030773875.1 Chloroflexota bacterium
CTTCAGTGAGCGCCGCATTGGCGGCCACAATCCGCGCGAGGTCTTGCTTCCTCATCCGTCTCCCCCAGTACGCAGCGTTTCGTGGGCGCCCCGCACAGTCGTTGGATCTCAATCGGACGCCTTAGCCTACCACCTCCTGAAGCAGGCCTCCCGCCCAGTCATCAAGGCTGATCAAGGCCGGTGGCAGGCTGCGGACGTGCTCCCCGCCGCGGACCTCGTCGACGCTGCCTGGCCGCCTCGAACAAGATGACGGCGCCGGCGACACCCACGTTCAGCGACTCAAGCTCTCCAAGCAACGGGATTCGCACCGAAGTCGTCGCCAACGACGCTGCGGCAGTCGTCACGCCATCGGCCTCGGAACCAAGAATCAGCGCAGCCGGCTGGGTCCAGTCCAGACCCTCGTAAGGAACTAAACCATCCGCAGCCGCAACAGCCCGAAGAGCACAAGCGGCCTCCAAGTTCGCCCAGGTGTCGGGGGTGAGAGCCTCAATCGGAAGCCGGAAATGCGCTCCCATCCCGGCCCTCACTGCCCTTGGATGGTACGGGTCCACCGTCTCATCGGAGAGCAGAGCAGCAGTGACCCCGGCGCCCACAGCAGCTCGCAAGAGCGTTCCCAGGTTTCCGGGATCCCGCACGCGATCGATCACAACGTACAGGGGAGAGCGAGTCGTTTCCGCAGGCACATCGGGAAACGGAAAGACCGCGAGCGTTCCTTGGGGCGTCGAGGTGTCACTGACACCATCAAACAAGGCCGATGCGACGACCCGCGCCGGTACGCGGGCTTGAAGGGATCGGAGCCAATCCTGTTCGTCCCCCGCCCGGTCGTCGCGGACGAGCAGCAACGAGGGGATCGCACCCGTCAGCAGCCCGTCCTCAATCGCGCGGTCCCCTTCAACCACGAACGCCCGCTCCGCATGGCGCTTTTGGCGCCGTTGGAGCGAGCGTACGTACTTCAATGCCGCGTTGGACGGGCTTCGGATGACGGAGTCTCTCCCGGTGTCCTCCGGTGCTGGTTGCGGCAACGCGAGCTAGGCCAGCGCCTGCTTCGCCACCGACGTCACCTCAGCGAAGGCCGCCTCGTCGCGCACGGCCAGGTCAGCGAGCATCTTTCGATCAACCGCTACACCGGCCGAATTGAGCCCCTGGATGAGCCGGCTGTACGGGATGCCGTTCATGCGGGCAGCGGCGTTGATGCGGGTAATCCACAGTCGGCGCATGTCCCGCTTGCGCGTCCTCCGGTCGCGGTAGGAGTACATGAGCGCCCGCATTAGGGACTCATGAGCACGTTTGTATAGCCGGTTATTGGTGGCGCGATGCCCCTTTACTTGGGCCAGCACCTTCTTGTGCCGCTTATGCGCGGCGACGCCTCTCTTGACGCGGGCCATCCTGCTCCCCGATCGTTACAGGTCCAACGACCTATCGTTCCCTGTCCTGACCTAGCTCCCATAAGGGAGCAAACGCTCCACTCGCTGGCGGTCGGCGTTGTCAAGCGGCAGCATCCGGTCGAAGGCGCGCTTCACCCGCGGCGCCTTTCGGCGGCGGAAGTGGCTCTTCATTCCTTTCGTCCGCATGATCTTGCCCGTCGCGGTCACCTTAAACCGCTTCTTGGCCCCCTTATGGGTCTTAAGCTTCTGCTTCGTCACGGGTTTGGGCCCCTTCCCTTTCATGCTGACTCTGTTTGGGCTTGAGCGGACCAAGGTGCATGGTCATGGCTCGCCCTTCCATCCGAGGCGGCTGTTCAATATTGCCGTGCGGCCGAAGCTGCTCCGCCAACTGGTCGAGCAATCCCCGTCCGATGTCCGGATGAGCCATCTCACGTCCGCGAAAGAGGACGGTCAGCTTCACCTTGTCCCCGCCGTCCAGGAACTTGGCGGCCTGGCGGCCCTTCGTCTCTAGATCATGATCGTCGATCTTCGGACGAATCCGCACCTCTTTGAGCTCGACGACATGCTGATTCTTGCGTGACTCTCGCTCTTTGCGGCTCTGCTCATACCGGAACTTACCGTAATCCATCAAGCGGCACACGGGCGGCATCGCGTTCGGGGCCACCTCGACGAGATCCAGACCACGCTGGCGGGCCATCTCCAGCGCGTCGCGCGTGGGGATCACCCCAACCTGTTGGCCTTCTTCGTCAATCAGCCGCACTTCCCGGATGCGAATGCGCTCGTTGACGCGGGTTTGAACTGGTCTGGTTATAGTTGGCCTCCCTAGCCTGCTCAGAAATGTGGGCCCTCCGCGGCGGCTCAGATGTCACCGCAAGGGAAGGCACGGGGGAGCCGCCGCGGGGGACGGAACCTCACGAGTTTAGCATCGTCCCGCCAATCGAGTCAATCAGAAGGCGACGGCGAGATGGTTGTACCAACGGCGCCCCGACCCGCGAAGTACTGGCGGGTGGCCTCTTCGTCGAGGTTGAGCTGTGCCACGAGTGCATCCAGGCCATCGAACGTGGCGTCCTCCCGTAGTCGCTCAAGGAGATCCACGTGGAGCGGTCGACCGTAAAGGTCGCCGTCAAAGTCCAGAAGGTGGGTCTCGACGAGTCGTGCTCCCGTGTTCACTGTGGGCCGCGTGCCTACGTAGGTCATTGCCGGGTGATCGGAGACGACATCCGGAATGGTTGCCCGGGTTGCGTAGATGCCATCGGCGAGGGGAACGAGGTCCGGAGCAGGTTGCACGTTGGCTGTAGGGTAGCCGATCGTGCGTCCGAGGTGGGCGCCGTGGATGACCGGACCGGTGACACGGAACGGCCGGCCAAGAAGCCGCTCGGCGCGCGCGACATCCCCAGCTTGAACCGCCCGCCGGATGACGCTGCTGCTGACAATGCCGTCGTCGTCCGCAAGTCTCTTCACGGCGTGGACATTGAACCCGAGACGCCTTCCGATCTCCAGTAACTTAGGCAGATCACCGGAGCGGTTACGACCGAGCGCGAAGGCCTCTCCAACCCACAGCTCTACTGGCTGTGCACATCGATGCATCTGCTCAAGGAAGGCCTCTGCCGATAGCTCGGACAGACTCCGACTGAAGGCAAGAGTCGCGATCTCGTCCAGCCCGGCCATCGAGAGACGCTCGAGCTTTTCTTCGGCAGAGCAGATCCGACCCGGGAACAGGTCCGGGCGGAGAACCATGGCCGGAATCGGCTCAAATGTCACGGCCAGAGCCGGAACGTTTAGGGCCTGCGCCCGCTTGACGGTCTCTCCTGCGAGGTAGTGGTGGCCGAGATGGACTCCGTCGAAGGTGCCAATCGTTACCACCCGAGGACGGGCTTCCATCCCGTCCCAGTTCCGGTACCGCTTCGGCATCGTCGCAGCGCTCATGGAACCGCCGCCATCACCTTGGTGGGTCGCCATGCCCCCAGGTCCGCCTGACCAACCCCGACACCGAGCCATTCGCCGCCCGCGTCGTACGCTCGGCACCGCGCTTCAATTCGCGCCGCCGCGATCCCGTTGCCGTGTCTCCAGGTCTTGGCCTCCTCGTCGTTCAGGATCAGAGCGGGCCAATCTTCCAGCACGATGTCCGGATGAAAAGCGACATCCGCCCAGACGGCCGGCAAGTCTAATTCCGCTAACTCCCACAACGTCCAAGCCTGACAGAGCGTGAAGACACCAGCTCTCGTCCGCACGAGGTTAGAGAGGTGCGCACCGGTGCCGAGGATCTCTCCCAGGTCGTGCGCAAGCGATCGCACGTAGGTTCCCTTCGAGCACTCCACGAGAACAGTCACCGTAGGCGAGGCCCAAGCCAGGAGATCAAGGCGGTGGAAGACGACGGGACGAGCCGGGCGGTCAACCGTCCGTCCTTCGCGGGCCTCCTCGTACAGGCGTCGCCCGCCAATACGTACCGCGGAGTACATGGGCGGCACTTGCACCTGGGACCCGAGAAAGGTGTAGAGAGCCCGAGCGATCCGGGATTGGCCAAGGGCTAGCGTATCGCTGACCCTCGTCACCTGGCCGTCCGCATCAAACGTGTCCGTCTCAACGCCGAAGGTGATCTCGGCCACGTAGGTTTTGGCTGCGTCGTCCATGAACTCGAGAACCCGAGTTGCTGACCCAACGGCCACTGGCAACACTCCCGTCGCCGCCGGG
>JALYMD010000710.1 GCA_030773875.1 Chloroflexota bacterium
CCACGGAGCCGCAGTAGTCGCAGCGTGAGGGCTCGGGCGCGAGCGGTGCACCGCACACCGGACACGACAGCACGGTCAGTGACGGCACCTCAGGGCTCCTTCGTGTTGTCCCGTCCATGAGAGCAGGACCTGGGCATCAGACACCATGACACTTGGGCTCATTCTAGAAGGTCGCTCAGGCCAGGCTTTAGGGTGCGCTGTCGAGTGTAAGGGTAAGGATCACTGCCAAAGAGAGCAAGCCTTTCCCTAACCGGACCCGAGCACCCGTACGTCCTCCTCCACGTCGCGCGCTGATCACCCCACAGCCAGATGCTTCCTATTTCTATCGACCCTTTGTCTGACGGGACGGAGGCATTGTTCATGCAGGACAATCGCGTCTACAACAACCATGAACTGGTTCGTCGGGATGGCGTGCCTCTAGCGGCGATTTGTGGTTCCTGCACGGCCCGTTGGCAGAGCGTGATCCACTCACTCCTTCAATCCTCGCTCCGGGCACGGTAAGGTGGGACGGATCGGGTGACGACAGGGGTCGAATCGTGTGTGAGCGCCATCAGATGCGGCCCTCCGTCCCGTCGCCGTCCCCCCCGATTCGGGTCCGCGACTATCATTAGCATGGATCTTTCTTGCCGCGATCTCGCGGGCGTTGGAACAGGTGGGGCGAGTAGGTACGGTGTCGGGTGCGTTGGTTTGGGTGGTCGGCGCCGATGAGCGGGCGTACGAGCGCCATTTGGTCGAGATCGAGGAACTGCGGCGCCGCGTCGTGGAGCTCCAGCTTGAACTGGAGGGACTTCGGCTGGCCATGGGCCGGTTCGAGGCGGAGTACCACGCCCGCGTCGGCGCGCTCTTCGTCGAGCTGGATCGGCTCCGGCTCGCCATTGCCGAGTACGAGCGCCGCATCTTGCGTCTCCGGGCGGACCCGCGTGCCGATCCGACTAGGATCGAAGAGGAGATCCGGGTCGAGTTCCGCGGCCGCCACGAAGAGGTGCGCTCGGCGGAGGAAGAGGCTCGCCGCCACGAACGCGCTTACCAAGAGGAGGCGGGCATCCCAGACCTCGATGAGCCGACCGCGGAGGATCTGCGCGCGCTCTATCGGGAACTCGCCAAACGCTATCACCCCGATCTCGCCCGCACCGACGAGGAGCGCTGCCGGCGCGAGGACGTGATGCGCCGGGTCAACGCGGCGTTCAACCGCCGCGACATCGCCGCGCTGCGGACCATCGAGCAGGAAGCCGCCGCCGAAGACCCGGCGTTCGATGCTCGCCCGATCGCCGATAAACTCGCCTGGGCGACACGTGAGGTGACGCGCCTAGGCCGCGTCCTCGCCTACCTCGTCGATGAACTGGCTGCGGTTCGGCAGACTGACACCTTTCGCCTCTGGTGGCGCCAAGACGCCGGCGAAGGGGTGGTGGAAGCACTGGAGTTGGACCTGCGCGAGGAGATCGACAATGCGCGCGACCGGATGGACGAACTCGTCTCGATTCATCGCGGATTGACGCGGGACGTGGTGCCGGCGTGAGCGAGGAGATGAAGGAGGAGCGGGTGCCCGCTCTACGACCGGTCGACGGGCTGCTCTTCGACCGCCAGAGCCCTGCCACGCTGGTCCGGCGCGGTCTGGATCGCCTCGCGGGCCCGCCACCGGCGGTCGTCTCCGAAGCAGCGCCAGTGTTACTGGTCCGCTTTACGGCCGCCCTCGGTACCTCAATGTTGGCCGATTTCGGGAGGCTGGCCCGCAGGCACCGAATCGACTTCACGTCGGAGCAGGAGTTGCTCGCTCGCTGCTGCCTCTACGTCTGCGCCAACGCCTCCGGCCGGTTTCCGCCCTCGGCGCTGACACGGCTCGGCGGCGTCACGGACGTTGCGGCAGACCGGGAGCGCTTCTGGTGGTCAGACGCGCTCCCGTTGCGGCTCGCCCTCAACGTCGCTGGGGAGGGCAACGGCGGGTACCGCGCACTCTACGCCAACCTGCATCATGAGCAGGCGGCCGTCCGCCGGCAACTCCTGATCTCCGGTTGGATCGCCCGCCGTCACCTGGACTGGCGACGCCTCGCCGCGCCCCTGCTCTACAACCTGGAGCTGGACCGCCCTGATGGGGAGGATTCCCTGGCCCTCCTCGCTGCCTGCTGCGAGGACGAGGGCCATCTCCGCGCGGTCGTCGCCGCCTACCGTCCGCAGGACCGCCCCACCACCTTCGCGGCCCGCGTCGCTGAGTTGCGCCGGGCCCGGAGCCCCCTCAGCCGGGCAATCCGCCGCCCGACCGACCTCCTTACGGCGGAGGACGAAGTGCGGCAGCGAGTCGAGGCGGAGCAAGCCTGAGTCCCATGGCACCGGGAGATGGCGCGTCCGGCCGTTTTTCGTGGCGAATCGTCGAGCAATCGATGCAGCTACTACGGCCGCACAAGCAGCAACGGCCCTGTCACCCGGCCGACGACCTTGGCGCCGACACTGCCGGACCAGAGCGCGTCCAGGCCACTACGGCCATGCGTTGCGATCGCGAGGA
>JALYMD010000711.1 GCA_030773875.1 Chloroflexota bacterium
CACGGAGGGCGCGTGAAACCTCGGCGCCCCGCGTGACGGCCTCGTCGTCTCATACAGAATCCGGTTGACTGCTTGGTCTTCCACGAGGCCGCCCCTGCTCCGCCCAGAAGGGGCTCCCGGGGGTGAGCCGAGGGACGGATCCCCGGTCACGGAGACGCCAACGCCGAAACGAAAGCCCGCCCTTCAGAAAGATTCGATATGACCCCCAATCTCCCCCTTGGGAGTCAGGGACCGGGCCGGCGAGGGCTATTGAGCTGACTCCAGCCGATAAGCGAGTCTCGGTCGACCTTCCGGGTCTAGCGGACGAACACTCGGTCTCCCACCCGGATCGTGGCAGGCGGCCCGTCGTAGCCCGCGTAGTAGCCCCGCATGCCGTCGGCAAGGAACGCGATAGCACCGGCGACGGTGTGATCGGGTCTGGCGTCGTTAGGGTAGGTCAGTGCCCAGCGGCCAAACTCCACGCAGGGCGCCGCAACGATGATCCGCTGGAGGGTGACCTGCGGCCCCTCCGCGGTCTGAACCGTCACCCCCGGCGCCAGGTCATCCTCCCCGAGGAGTTGATCGGTCTGGACGAGGATGTTCTCGCCGGCTAGGCCGTCCGCGAGGTGGAGACCGAAGCGCTCGCGCATCGCGTCGTAATGGGCCGTGAAGCAGAGGGAGACTCCATTGCTGCCGCCACGATTTTTCGATGCGGGATGGTCCTGGTGGTGAACATCCTCGACGTCCTCTCCCCAGGCGGTCTGCCCGACCACACCATGGCCGTCCAGGAGAAGGGCCGGCACCGATTGAATGGGTGTGGGATCGTAGCGGCGGCGCAGCCGCTCTCCCACCTTCAGGCTTGATGATTGGACCTGCAGGCGGACGATCGGCCCGATCTCTTGCACCTCACTCCCCCCAGCCCTGACCTGCTCGCCGAGTTCCGCATTGGATTCAGGATGGCACCAGGCGGCCGAAGAGCGCAAGGCAGAGACGCAGACACCATCTCGGCAGTGATGCTGAACGCCGGCTATGGGTTGACGGCAGCGGGAACGATGACGCTTTCAATGAGGTAGCGAGGAGAGCGTAACTCCTCCGCCGGTACGCGGCGGGCTGCGGCCACCACGACGACAAGATCCAGGTCTGGGACGACATAGATGTATTGACCGCCGTAGCCAAGGGCGTAGAAGGCGGGGTAGCCGGTAGCGTCCGTCACCCACCACTGGTAGCCGTAGGGAGTGCCTCCAGTCGCATCACCCGCACTCTGCACCGTCGCGGAGGCACGGACGTAGTCGGTGGGAATGATCTGCTCGCCCTCCCAGCGGCCACCATTGAGGTAGAGCTCGCCGAGCTTCGCCATGTCGCGGGCGGTCAACTCCAGGCCGAACCCGCCGTTGGTCTCGCCTTGCGGCGAGCGGTCCCAGTCGCCCGGCTCAATGCCAAGGGGGTCGAAGAGGTGCGTCTGCGCATAGGTGGAGGTTTCCTGACCGGTGGCTTCGGCGAGGATCACCGACAGCAGGTGGGAGCCACCGCTGTTGTAGGCGAAGACCGTGCCCGGCTCGTACGCGACGGGAAGGCCTAAGGTGAGGTCAACCCAGTCGTCGCTGGCGATCAACCGCTGGTAGTCAGACCCGGCGTCCCAGGCAAGTCCCGAGGTCATCGTCAGGAGTTGCTCCAGGGTGATGCTAGGGGTGAGTGGATCGGCCTCGGGCGGGATGCGGTCGGGAATCAACTCGCCGATGGGTTGGTCGAGGCCGTCCAGGTCACCCTCGGCGAGGGCGATGCCGATGAGAGCGCTGGTGACGCTCTTGGTGACGGAGCGGACATTGATCGGGTCGTCCGGGCGAACGCCGCCGTAGTAGCGCTCGAAGACGAGGCGGCCTTGGCGGACGATGAGCAGGGCGGAGACATCCGGCAACTCGGCAGGCACGCGGCGGCCCGCTTCGTCGAGCAGGGCGCCGTCCATCCCTTGCTCCTCGGGGGTTGAGGTGCGCCAGCCGTTGGTCGGCCAATCGGTCCGCTCCGATGCCGTGGAATCCGTATCGGTCTGGGCGGCAGTCAAGGCCAGCGCCCCCGATGCTGAAGGGACGAGGAGCAGGAATGCAAGCACGACACGAAGAGTGAAGGTCATGAAGGTTGGCCTCCTGTACTGATACCTGAAAACTACTCCCCAGGGGAGCGAGCACCGTAGCGAGCCGAGCCCACGGCTGCGGCCGTGACGAGGGCGATAGCTCCGAGAGCACGGAGTCCAAGTGTTTCCCCGAGGGCAAGGAAGCCGACAAGCGCGGCGATGGCGGGGTCGGAACTGAGCAGGATGGCAAAGACCGAGGCAGGCATCCGCCGCAGAGCCTCCAACTCCAGTGAGTAGGGGACCACCGAGGCAAGCAAGGCGACGCCGAGGCCGGCGACGAGCAGGTTCGGCTGGAGCAGATCACCACCGCCCCCGGCGATCCCGGCCGGGGCGAGCACGACCGCGGCCACTCCCATCGCCAAGGCCAAGCCGGTACCCCGCTCGAAGACCCGGCCGACACGAACGCCGAGAAGGATGTATCCAGCCCAGAAGCAGCCCGCGAGCAGCGCCAGCCCGACCCCGACTGGATCGAGACCGCTGCCGCCCCACGGCGCGAGCGCGGCGAGACCGGCCGCCGCCAGCAGGACCCAAAGCAGATCGAGCCGCCGCCGCGACCCGACGACCGCCACCCCCAATGGACCAACGAACTCCAGCGTCACGGCAGTACCGAGGGGGATCCGGTCTAGGGCGGCGAAGAACGCGAAGTTCATGCCTGCCAGCGCGAGCCCAAACAGGGTGGCCGCACCGTAGGCGAGTCGGTCGTGCCCTCGCAGGCGGGGCCGCCCCAGCACCAGCAGCACGACCGCCGCAAACCCAACGCGCAGGAAGACGGCGCCTCCGGGCCCAAGGGAAGCAAACAAACCTTTCGCGATGGCCGCGCCGAGTTGGTAGGAGCCGATCGCAAGCAGCACCAAGCCCGACGGCGGGATGGATCCGGCGGCACGTCGGAGGCCGGCACGGACCGGGGGTCCCGGCGGTGAGCCGGCTGTCGCGTGCGCGGCGCGGTCACTCAAGACGTTGATGTTAGGACTCCTCGCGGGCGACGAGCGGCATGCTGGAGAGGAACCGAGGGATGTCTATCGCCAGCCGTTCAGGAGCATACCGCGAACCAAGGAAGGACGGCCGCCTGGTGCCAGGGTGGGCTAGCCCGCAGCCCGCAGTCGACGATGGGCCGCGATCAGGAGGAGCAGGATGGCACCGCCGAAGAGGTAGCCACCGAGGACATCTGACGGCCAGTGGGCGCCGACTGCGATTCGCTCATAACCGACGAGCAGGATCGCGAGCACGAAGACCGCAACCATCGTCCAGCGGACAGAGGGGCGAGACGCGCTACCAGGCCGAGTGGCGAGGTAGAGCATCGTTCCGTACGCGAGCAGCGCCGCCATGGTGGTCCGGCTGGGGAACCCGGCGCCGTCCGACTCAGCGGTGACGCGGATGAGATCCGGGGTCGGGCGGGGGCTGTCGGCCACGGCCTTGAGCAGCAGGCCGAGAAACTGGGAAAAGGCAGCGGCCAGGACAAGCGCGGCGTCTGCCCAGTGCCGGCGAGCGGCGGAGAAGAGGAGGACCATGCCGGCCAACCCGAGCAGGAACAAGGTCGAGCCGAGCAGATCACCAGCCCTCACAAGCGCATCGAAGACGGGGTGATCGAGGGATTGGATACGGCGGGCAATGGAGAGATCGGCCGAGAGGACGCCGTTCCCAGCGGCAACGGCGCTGAGCGGGAGCGCCACCACCAGAAGCATGATGGAACCCGCGAGCAGGTTTCGATCCCCTTCGATCTGGCCCCGGGCGTCAGAGTGGCCCGGACCTGGGTATGAGGGGACGGCCTGCCGGGTCGAGGAAGCCTGCGAGAGGCTCCCAACCGGTGCGGAGGACTGACGAGTTCGGGTCTGACGGTCGTTGTGCGTCACGGTGGTGGATTCTACCTAGCCGATAAGCCTCGCGGCTCAGGTGAGCGTCGGCGATCTCCGGCACGGCGACTATCGGCTTCGGCAGCCCTCGCCAGTGAAGACTGCAACCGAACCATCCGCGGGGTCAGCCGACGTGGATGGCCGGACGCCGGTCGGCGTCCGGCTCGGCTTTCCGGAGGACCTCGTGCGTGACTGGAGCAATGTCGCCCTCCCCGAAGAGAACGTAGCGCGCCAGGTACTTCAAGGGGTTACCCTCGGTCCAGCCGAAGTAGGCGTGCGGCTGCTGCCCCGTGCGATCGCGCAGCGCGAGCAGGATGGCGGCGATGGCGTTGGGGACGGAGGCGCTCTCCGCACGGAGGATGCAGTGGCCGCCGATCTGCTCCCCAGTGACGCGCAACGTCGAGGCGAACTCTGAGGCGTCGCGGA
>JALYMD010000712.1 GCA_030773875.1 Chloroflexota bacterium
TGATTGCCGAGTACGGGTTCGGCAGCGTCAAGCTCAAGGGGGGCGTCTTCCCGCCGAAGCAAGAGATCGAGGCGATTCTGGCGCTCCGCGATGCCCTCGGTCCGTCGGTCCCGCTCAGGATCGATCCCAACGCGGCCTGGTCCGTGGAGACGGGGATTCACGTCGGGACGGCGTTGGCAGGGTCCTTCGAATACCTGGAGGACCCGACGCCAGGGCTTGCCGGCATGGCGGAGGTCCGGCGCGGCCTGCTCGCGGCTGGCATCGAGACTCCGCTCGCCAGCAACACCTCCGTCACCAGCTTCGCCGACGTCCCCGGGGCGATCCAGAGCGGCGGGGTGCAGGTGATCCTGAGCGATCACCACTACTGGGGCGGCCTGCGCGCGATCACCCAGCTCGGCCGCCTCTGCCAGACCTTCGGGATCGGGCTCAGCATGCACTCCAACAGCCACCTCGGTCTGTCACTGCTCGCGATGGTCCACCTGGCCGCCGCGACGCCCCACCTGACCTTCGCCAGCGACACCCATTACCCGTGGCAGGATCCAGCCGACGAGGTCCTGGCGAGCGGACGGGTGCTTTTCGAGCACGGGGCAGTGCGCGTCCCCACCGGACCGGGCCTCGGCGCCGAGCTCGACCGGGACGCGCTTGCGCGAGGCAATGAATGGTACCGGTGCTGCGGGTACCGAAATCGGGACGATGGCGAGGAGATGCGCCGCCATGTCGATCCCACCTGGCGCCGCGTGGTGCCGCGGTGGTGAACCGGCCCCGCTGCACGAAGCCGCACCCGTTCGTCGCGCCCTCGGTTGACAAGACCGGCTCTGTAATGTTTGATACCGACCCTCAGCGGATGGTTGGTGACGTTGACCCCAAGAAGCGGGGCAGTCGAGCGCGTTCGTCTTGCCGTGAGACGGCTGCGCGAGCACGCGGAAGGAGTCGAGCATGGTTCGATCCAGAGATCTTCGCGTAGAGCAGCTCATGCGAGACGTGGCTGATCGACGCGTCTCTCGCCGTGATCTGGTCAAGCGCGCGGCGGCGGTCGGCTTGGCCGTCCCTGCGGTCGGTGTCCTGGGCCGGGTGTCCCACAGCGCTGCGGCGCAAGGAAGCCAGCCCGCGGGCAAGATTGTCATCTCGATGTCGGTCGAGCCGGACACGCTCGAGAACTGGAAGGCGTACAGCACCGACGGCCACCCGATCCTGCGCAACGTGCAGGAGGCGCTTCTCAACCGCGACCCGAAGACCAACGAGTTGGTCGGTGAGCTGGCCACAAGCTGGGAGCAGACCGACGAGCGAACCTGGCGGTTCAAGTTGCGCGAGGGTGTCACCTTCCACAACGGCGATCCGTTCAACGCCGAAGTCGCTGCCTTCGGCATCAACTACACCTGGTCACCCGAGAACGAGTTCGAGATCTACCAGTTCATTGGCCCGGACATCACCGCGACGGCAGTCGATGAGTACACCGTCGACGTTGCGACAGTCGAGCCGGACCCAATTCTCCCATCCCGCCTCTACTTCTCCCCCATCCCGAACAGAAGCAGGTCCAGGAGCGGCCAGACTCACTCGTCACAGAGCCAATCGGGACCGGCCCATACTCGTTCGTGGAGTGGAACCGCGGCCAGTACATCCGCATCACAGCAAACCCAAACTGGTGGGGCCTGAACTCACCGGATGCGCGTGGCACCGTCACGATCAAGGATGGAGAGTTTGTCTTCCGGGCGGAGTCCTCAGTCCGGGCCTCCCAGGTCTCGACCGGTGAGGCCCAGATCGGCCGCTTCCTCGCTCCGGAAGACTGCGAGACGACGCCAGTCTGCAAGTCCGCGCCGAGCGTCGAGACGATCTTCCTTCGGCTCGACACCAACCACGTCGCCATGAAGGACGTCCGTATCCGTCAGGCGATCGCCTTTGCGATAGACAAGCAAGGCCTGGCCGACCAACTGTTCGGCGGCGGCGAAGCCGCATCCCAGATCGTCGGCCCATCGGCGACCGGCTACAACCCGGCCCTCCAGCCCTACCCCTACGACATGGATCGGGCACGACAGCTTGTCGAAGAGGCGAAGGCCGAAGGGGTGCCCGTCGATGCCCAGCTCACGGTCGTGACGCGCAAGGGGATCTATCTGCGCCACGACGAACTGGCCGAGTACGTGGCCAGCCAGCTGCGTGACATCGGCCTCAACGCCAAGAGCGAAGTGATTGAACCGGCGCTCTACAACCCCGAGTACTCCATGAACCTGAAGGATGTCCCGGAGACCCGTGGCTGGATCACCACCAACCCGCACGGCAACGAGATCATGGACGTCAGCGCGTCCATCGCCTCCTACTACACCTGTGACGGTGCCGCCTCCGTCTACTGCGATCCCGCCCTTGACGAGGCATTCAAGAAGGCCCTCCCCTTGACGGGCGAGGAGCGCGAGGCGGCGTTGGGGAACGTGACAAAGATGTTCTACGACGCCTACGCCTCGGTGCCGCTCCTGTATATGCCGCTGAACTACGGGCTCGCGGCGAATCTGCAATGGGAGCCGCGCCTGGACGCCTTCATGCTCCTCAAGGAGATGAGCTTCACCTAGGCGTTAGCATCCGGGGGCCGAGTGCACTTCGCCCGCTCGGCCCCCGCGCTAAACCGCCTGGATTTACGGAATCGGCTTGCGTCTTCCTAGATGGACGCAACACGCGACTCGCGGTTGAGAGGAGCCGGCTGCCATTGCACGGTATCTGATCCGGCGCGTCTTCCACTCGGCGTTTAT
>JALYMD010000713.1 GCA_030773875.1 Chloroflexota bacterium
CGGCGTCCGCGTCGACGACCGGCTGCTGCCGGCAGACGCGCTCGTCATTGCCGGCGGGGCCTGGTCGGGCGATCTGGGGGAGGCGCTCGGCGTGCGCCTGCCGGTGGCGCCACAGCGGGGCCAGATCCTGCACCTAGACCTGCCCGATGAGGAGACGGCAGGCGGGCCGATCGTGGTCGGCTTTGTGGGCCACTACCTGCTCACCTTCCCAGGCGGCCGCGTGGTGGCCGGCGCGACCCGTGAGACGGGCTCCGGCTTCGACCCGCGTATCACGGCCGGCGGCGTCCACCAGGCGCTTGGTCAGGCGCTTGGCCTCGCCCCCGGATTGGCCGCCGCGACCCTGGCGGAGGTGCGGGTCGGCCTGCGACCGGCCAGCCCGGACGGCCTGCCAATTCTTGGCCGGGCACCAGGGCTACGCAACGCCTACCTCGCGACCGGCCATGGTCCGAGCGGCCTCCAACTCGGCCCCTTCTCCGGCACCCTCGCCGCCGGGATGGCCCTCGGCGCCCCGCCCCCGCCAAACCTGGACCTCGCCCCCTTTGCCCCAGAGCGGTTCGCGACGGGGTAAGTGTCGTCATCTGTGCCGGCACCAGTCGGAATGATCCCTTTGGCCACGGCGTCGTGAATCGCCATCTCCGGCGCCCTGGCTGCGGCGGTCGCGCGACAAGCACAGGCTGACATTGTCACGGACCACACGGAGAACATCCCGATGGAAGGCATGTCGATCCTGGTGCCGAACCTGTAGCACGTCTCACCGGACGAACCGCCCATCGCGCCCCTACCCCTCTCGTGGCACCGTTGTTCGGCACACATCCTGCGGCTCTCCACGCGCAGCATGGTCCCTCAGAGAGCGTCGAGTCGTGCCGCGTGCCAGGGAGCGATGGGGTGCCATCCAGCGTGATCACGACGAGATTCATCCGGCAATGGTGCGTTCTCGCAATCATCGTCGTGCTGGCGCTGGTCGGCCACGATGGGCTGATGGCGGCCGGCGCGCACGATGTCCCCGGGATGCTGCAGCAACCTGAGCTGCGCTCCCCCAACACCCAACACCACGACGCCGGGCATTGGATCGACATGACATCCCGTTCCGGCCCGACGTGCGCCGTTGTAAGTCCTGCCGTGTTCCGCCCTGACAACGTCAATGTCCGAAGCGCTGCAGCGGTGACCGTGATGGGCATCTTTCCGCCAACCAAGACAGCATCTTGGCTGGCCGGTGGCATCACCGAGCCTACATCGCCACCCGGCACCCGGCGGGCGTTGCTCCAGGTCTACCGGATTTAGGCCGATGACCCCCTGTCTGAAGAGCCTGTAGCAGGTGCCTAGGATGGTTCCACCGTGCCCGAGTGGGCACGGAAGATGACGGAGGTACTCTCGCGATGACCCGAAGTTTCTTCTGGCGGCCCGCAGCAGCCGCGCTGCTCCTCGCGCTGGCGGTCGCCGCCCTGCGAACCTCGACCGCCCCGATCATGGCGCGTCAGGAGGCCACGCCGGCAACCCAGTACTCCTGTGACAACGCCACTCCCGTCGCGGCCACGCCCGTGATGGCGGACAGCGGCATGCCCAGCATGGTTGGCATGGACATGGGGAGCCCCATGGCCGGGATGGACATGGCCGTCGAATTCGACCAGATGTACATCGACATGATGCTGCCGCACCACGCGAGCATCGTGGCCATGGCCCAGGCCGCCCTGCCCCGGCTGCAGGACGATCGCCTTGGCGAGATTGCCCAGACCATCATCGACGCGCAAACGGCGGAGCAAGCGGAACTGCGCGGCTACCGGGAGGAGTTCTACGGCAGCCCCGAGCCGATGCCGATGGACGCCCCCATGATGGAGATGATGAACCAGGCGATGCCGGGCATGGGCTCCATGGCGCAGATGGCCGAGCAGATGGACCCGTCCGCCCAGGTGGCGCTCCTCTGCGCGGCCGAGGACCCCGACCTGGCGTTCATCGACCTCGCCATCCCGCACCACCAGGCGGCCATCGCAGCCTCGCAAGCAGCCCTCGATCAGGCGACGCACCAGGAGATCAAGGACTTCGCGCAGAAGGTCATCGAGGACCAGGAGCGGGAGATCGCGGAACTGGCCGCGATCCGCGAGGAGGTGTACGGCTCCGCGACCCCGGAGCCAGTCGGCGCGTAGGGAAGACCTCCCTCCATCGCAACCGGCATGACGGGCTCGGCCGGGACGGTCGAGCCCGTCCCCGGCCGGCGCTGCAGTCGCATCCGGTGGGCCGATCTCAGGCAGCACGCATGGAGCGCGATCGGTTCGCCGAACGGATCATCCAAGCCAGGCCCGAGCCGAGCCTACGCGCCCCGTGCGGCGGAGGGAAAGCAGATCAGGAGGAACGGGACGTAGCCGTCGCCGTTGCTGGTCACCGCTCCAGGCAGTATGGTCACGCGGGAACGGCGGCGCGATGGCGCGTGATCGCGCGGCGCCTGGTTGGGGGCGACTAAGGATCAGAGGAGCAAAGGATGAGCGATTCCACGACGACGTCCGGCATCCCGACCCGGCCGCTGGGCAAGACCAGGACCGAGGTCTCGATCCTCGGCATCGGCGGGGCGCACATCGGCTTTCCGAAGGTCGAGGAGGCCACGGGGATCCGCATCATCCAGCAGGCGATCGACGCCGGCGC
>JALYMD010000714.1 GCA_030773875.1 Chloroflexota bacterium
GCTCTGGATTGGCCGCAAGGACCGGTTCTGGCAGTTCACGATCGGGTTGCTGGTCATGAGCTATCTCGGGTTCGCCGGCTTTCTGCTTTATCCCGCGGCTCCACCCTGGCTCGCGCAGCAATGGGGATACATCCAGGACCTCCACAACCCGTTCGACCAGGCATTCAAGGTGCTCGCTCCCCGGCGTTACGACAACTTCGACACGATGACGCTCTGGACCCTCCGGAGCCCGAATCCCGTGGCTGCGATGCCGTCCTTGCACGCGGCCTACCCCTGGTTCGTCCTCCTGTTCGCGCTCAAGTTCTATGGCTGGCGGGGAGGCATCTTTCTCGTCTACAACGCGATGGTCTGGTTCAGCGTCGTCTACCTGGGGCATCACTGGGTGATCGACATCTTGGCGGGTATGGTTTTGGCGACGGTCTGCTTCCTGGCGATCCAGGTTGTCTGGCCGCACCTGGAGCGCCGCATCGTCAACCCCGCCTCGAAGCCAGTCCAGCGGTTGGCCGCGTAACGGAGCCCGCTGCCGCGCCACCGTTGGCGCTCGACCTGAGTTCGATCTCCCAGAGTTCCACCACGACCTTGTCCACCCTGGAGGTCGGCAGGAGATCAGCCGGCAGAGCGTACTGCTCCCGCAGCCTCGGGTGCGCGTCCTAATCAATTGACGTCCAGGCGAAACCGCCTCAATCTCTGGTCTCCCAGGAGGGCAGGACCGGCGGGGTGTCTGGGCGGTAGTCTGCGAGGTAGCTCGACCTCCGGCCCTCAGCGTGATAACCCCACCGGTCGCATCGATCCCAGCGGTGACGATCCGAATGGCCGATCAGCGTGCGACGACACGCCAGGAGATGACAGTCTTGTCCAACGCAGAGACGCTCCTGCTCCGGACGGATACCGCCGAGGTGAACGGTGCCCGGATCACCTACGACATCGTCGGCAACGGCCATCCGGTCGTTCTTCTCCACGCCGGCATCGGCAACCGCCGAATGTGGGAGGACCAGATCGCGGTCTTCGCGGAGCGGTTCACCGTGATTCGCTACGACGCCCGCGGCTTCGGCGACACGATCAAGCCGCCCACCCCCTTCTCCTCCCACGCCGATCTGATTGGCCTACTCGACCACCTGGGGATTGCCCAAGCGCACCTCGTCGGCGTCTCCCTAGGCGGCCACACGGCGATTGACACCGCGGTCGCCGCGCCGGAGCGCGTCTCGGCCCTGGTCGTGGTTGGGGCACGGACGGGAGTACCCCCGACCGAGGTGCTGCGCCGCGGCTGGGAGCAGGTGGACGAGCTCTACGAGGCCGGGGACGTGGCGGGCGCCGTTGAGTTGGAGCTGAGAATGTGGGTCGACGGCCCCAACCGCAGCCCGGATGCGGTCGCCGCGGCGGTCCGGGAGAAGGTGCGCCTGATGAACGCGGCGCTCTTCGCTCGCGACGACACGGAGGGTGAAGAAATTCGGCTGGAGCCACCCGCTGCCGGCCGCCTCGGTGAACTCCCCGTCCCCACCCTGGTCGTCGTCGGCGACCAGGATGTCCCCGACGTGCTGGCCGCCGCCAATGTCCTGACCTCCGGCATCCCCGGTGCCCGCAAGGCGGTCATCCCGGACGCTGCCCATGTCCCGAACATGGAGCGCCCCAAGGTCTTCAACCGGCTCGTGCTGGAGCTCCTGATGGGGCTCCAGGAAACGTAGGCGGGACACGTCCGCGATCCCTACGGCAACGATTGCCGCCTCCCCCAGGCCCGGTGGCGTCAGGAGGAGCGATCGGGAAGAGCCGTACTATAGTGTCTGGCTGAGATGCGGCCCTCGACCGCGCCAAGTTCTTTTCTCAGAGCGCATGGACATGGACCGAGCGAGGACAATCGCCTGACGATGGATGCAGCGACAGCGCGGCGGGAAAAGGATCGCGTTACCCTCGTCTCCGTTGCCGCCGCCGTGGGACTGGTCGGCCTGAAGCTGTCGGCGGGACTACTGACCGGCAGTCTCGGTCTGCTCTCCGAGGCCGCTCACTCGGGCCTCGATTTGGTTGCCTCGATCATCACCTTCTTCTCCGTGCGGATCGCCGGCCGTCCGGCAGACGCGAATCATCCCTATGGCCATGGACGGGTGGAGAACTTGGCGGCGGTCGTTCAGGGCCTGCTGCTCCTCACCACAGCCGGCGCCATCGTCTACGAGGCTGCCCGGCGTCTCTTCGTCACCCACGTTCCGGTGGAAACCTCTGTCTGGGCCTTCGTGGTCATGGGAACCAGTATCGTCGTCGACTTCTGGCGCTCCCGGATGCTGACCCGCGCCGCGCAGCGCCACCATAGCCGGGCGATGGAGGCCGACGCCCTCAACTTCCGCGCCGATATGTTCAGCTCCGCCGTCGTGATCGTGGGGTTGGCGCTGACGGCGTACGGCGACCGCTCCGGGCAGAGTGAGACCTTTGCCCGGGCCGACGCGGCGGCGGCAATCGTGGTGGCACTGGTTATCGTGCTGATGAGCGGGCGCCTGGCGGGCCAGGGGATCGGCATCCTTCTCGACCAAGCGCCGCCGCGGCTGCGCGGCCGGTTGTGGGAGGCGGCTGAAGCGATGCCGGGCGTGCTGGCAGTCGAGGCAGTGCGCTTGCGCGAGTCAGGAGACCGCCTCTTCGCCGATGTAACCGTCGCTGTGCCGCGCACCACGAGTCTCGCTCAGGCGCACGCGAGTTCGGAGCGGGTCGAGGAGGCTCTGCGTGCGGTCGAGCCGCGGCTGGAAGCGGTCGTCCACGTCGAGCCAGGTCCCTCCCGCGCCGAGACCGCGGCGGATCGGGTACGCGCCGTCGCGCTCGGCTTCAACGCCCGCACGCACGACGAGCGGGTCCATCAAGTCGGGGACTACCTGGAGGCGTCCCTTCACCTGGAGGTGGCACCCGATCTGCCGCTCCAGGAAGCGCACGATCAGGCGCGGCGGCTTGGGACGGCCCTGCGGGACGACAACCCCGATCTGCGACGGGTGAACACCCACATTGAGGTGGAGGCCCCGAAAGCTACCCTCCGCCGCGAGGTGACCGAGGCGGAAGCCGACCTGGTCGGCACCGTGCGGACGATCGCGGCGGAGGCAGGCCGTGGCGCCCAGTGCCACGAGATCCGCCTCTACCGCTTCGACGAGCCCGGCCTGGAGGCGGCGCTCCACTGCGACTTCCCCCCCAGCCTGCCAATGGTCGAGGTCCACCAGCGGACGGAGCTCATCGAACAAGCGCTGCGGAAGCGCTTTCCGGAGCTTGGCCATCTGGTGATCCACGCTGAGCCCGCGGAGGAGGGGAACGTCTCTCCGCCTCCGGTCAGCACTCCCAACGATCCGCGGCCGGTCTGACCCCTGCGGCGGTCCTCCGTTCCCTGTCACCGGAATCACAATCGCGACCGCCCGGGCCTCGCGGCGTTCTTTGGCGATGACCGGGCCTGGGTGAGCTTGCGGCAGGGGGTGCCTCCCACCCGCCGGTGATCTCCGTCGCGGTGAAGCCGCTGGTCAGCAGCACCGGGCTCAGATCGACCGGGGCGTAGAGGTCAAAGGCGTCGACCCCTGTCTGCCCGCCCGCCGGCCCCGGGTGCCGCGCGAAGTAGTTCTCCTTGCCCGCCTGCTCCGCCGCGGCGGCTCCGACGCTGGTGCTCAACGCCAGGGCCAGTCCGCTCACCACCACCAGCTTGCCCGCCAT
>JALYMD010000715.1 GCA_030773875.1 Chloroflexota bacterium
GGGGAACAGGGTCCTGGCGATTGACGCCGACCCCAATCCCAACCTGGCGGTCAACCTGGGCGTCGACCCCGAGACGGCGGCCGACATCGAGCCGGTGCCGCACTCGTTCAGCCACCATTCCAAGGACGCCGAAGGACGCTACTCGGTTGGCATGGATCTGTCCCCCGAGGAGATCGTCGCCCGGTATGGGACGCTCGCGCCGGACGGGGTGACGCTCTTGCTGGTCGGCCGCGTCGAGTCGCATCAGGCGGGCGCCGGCTGAAACTGCGCGGCCCATACCACCGTGCGTGGTATCCTCGAACACCTCCACACCAGCGAATCCCTGCTGACGGTCACGGACATGGAAGCGGGCCTCGAGCACCTCAAGCGGGGCACGCTTGAGCATGCGGAGGCGCTCCTGATCGTCGTCGAGCCCTACTTCAAGTCGCTCGAAGCCGCGGGCCGAATCGCCGAGCTCGCTCGCGGGCTTGGTGTTCCCTCGCTCTACGCCGTGGCGAACAAGGTCCGCTCGGAGCGGGACGAGGCCGCCATCCGCGATTACTGCAGTGGACACAACTTGCCAGTGTTGGCGGTTGTGCCGTTTGACGCCGACGTGGCCGAAGCAGAGCGACAGGGGCTGGCTGTGCTGGACAGCGCGCCTGCGGCAGTCGCGGTCGACAGGGTGCGAGAGCTGGCTGCGCGGCTGCTTGGCGCTGACACGCCCATGCCTGCGGAGCGCGTGGCTGACTAATCACCGGGGAGTCACCCCGGGGTCAACCGGCCTGAGGAGCAGAGGCGATGGAAGAGATCACGCCGCCGACCACCCCACTCGAACGGGAAGCGGTCACGGAGCGCACCGCACCGCCGGTCGACCTGTTGACGTCCGCCGTCGAACGGGAACTGGCGCGGGTCCCAGGCTCCGAGCGCCCCGGCGCCCTGCTCGGGCCCGTCAAGGTGGTGCACGCCTACTGGCTGGCGGGCATGAGCTGCGACGGCTGCACGGTTGCGGTCACCGGCGCAATGGCGCCGAGCGTCGAGGATCTCCTGATCGGGCGCCTGCCGGCGGTGCCGCGGGTCGTCCTGCACCACCCGGTCACGTCGGTCGAGTCGGGCGAAGCGTTCATGCGGAACTACGAGTTGGCGGCCGAAGGCAAGCTCAACGCGCCCTACGTCATCATCTTCGAAGGGTCGGTTCCGAATGAGACCCTGGCGGCGGAGCGGGATGGTTACTGGTGCGCGATGGGCTCCGAGACGGCTCCGAAGCCGATCCCGACCACCACCTGGCTCAAGCGCATGGCCCCGGGAGCCGCCGCCGTGATCGCGATCGGCACCTGCGCGACCTGGGGCGGCATCCCGGCCGCCTACGGCAACCCGACCGGCTCGATGAGCGTGATGGACTTTCTGGGGAAGGAGTACCTCAGCGCGCTCGGCTTGCCCGTGGTCAACGTGCCGGGCTGCTCGCCGATCGGCGACAACTTCACTGAGACGGTCGCCGCGATCCTGCTGTTCCTGAACGGGTATGGCCCGCTGCCGGAGTTTGACGAGCTGGGCCGGCCCGCCTGGCTGTTCAACCAGACGGTCCACCAGCAGTGCGTTCGGGCCGGCTTCTACGAAGAGGGAACCTTCGCCGAGCACTACGGCGATCCGGAGTGCCTGGTCGAGATCGGCTGCTGGGGCCCGGTGGTGCAGTGCAACATCACCTCGCGCGGCGCGATCAACCACCTCGGCGGCTGCATGAACACCGGCGGGGTCTGCATTGGCTGCACCATGCCGGGCTTCCCGGACCGCTTCGCCCCGTTCTACAAGCGGCCGCCGGGCACCATCGTCTCCTCGACGACGTCCCGCACGGTCGGCTCCTTCGTGCGGCCGTTGCGCCGGATCACGATGCAGTTCCAGAACCGCGAGCCCCTCTGGGACAAGGAGCGGCGCGTGCCGAGTGGCTGGGGCAACGTGCCCGAACCGGGTCCGGTCAAGAAAGGCGTTCACTACTTCTATGAGAAGTGGCAGTTCCTGAACTCGGAACGACCCGGCCGGACCAAAGCGAACGAGGGATACGACGACGGGTACGAGGTGCCGGCCGTGCGGTCCGGCGAGAGCACACCACCGGACCACCTCAAATAGCGTTGCTTGACGAGCACAGACCGAGGACGGCATGAGCGAGAAGCAGTTTCTCCGCTATTGGTACACGGGTGTTGCGGTCGCTGTTGCCGTTGTCGCTGCCGTCGCCGCGTTGCTGCTGGCAATCATCGGCACGGCGAGAAGTATCCTTCGTCACGCCGAGCGGGCTCTGGAGATCGCCAACGAGATCGTCGCCAATACCCGGCCGATTTGGGAGTTGGAGAAGACGAACAGCGTCGCGGTCCAGCTTCTGGAAAGGGCCGAGGCGATCGAGAAGCACGCCACCGAGGTGGCCGACGTGCTCGATGCCCCGGTGGCGGCGAGCCAACGCGGGGCGTCCTAACCCGGTGTCGGGCGGGAGCGTGAACCGATGCGTACGGCGTTGAAGCCAGGGGACCATCAAAACGTCGTCATCCGATATTGGTGGATCAGCCTGGGTATCGGGCTGACGGTCATCGGCGCCGTCGCGCTGCTGCTGAGCGCGCTGGCCGCCACGGTGGCGAGGATCGAAGCCGGGGCGGCCGAGATCTGGCGCGTCGGCAAACTGATCGCGAACAACACGGTCCACGTCCCGCTGCTGGTGCGGACGAACCAGATCGTCGCCGACATCCTGCCGGCGGCCGACGGCATCGCCCGCGCCACGGAACGGATCCAGCGGGCCGTCGGCGGCGACGCGGCGGAGTGAGGAGCGCCCCATGACCGTCCGGCTCACCATCCTCTCGGCCCTGGAGGTGCTCGCCTTCGTCGGGGCGCTGATCGCGTTTCTGGGCCGGATCGTCGCGGCCCTGGAGCGAATCGGCGGCTCTCCCAGCAGCTCCCTGGCGAAGGTGAGCTTCGGGGTCCGCGCGATCGAAAAGGAGACCAGCTACCTCGGGCCGCAGGTGACGCAACTCAACCAGGGGTTGGTCGCGCTCGGCGGCAAACTGACGGTTGTGGACACGCACCTCGGAACGGTGGCCGAGCGGCTGACCGGAGGGAAGGGAGCAGCATGAACCGGGGCGTCAGCGCCATCTGGTCGGGGATGCTGGTGGTCACGGTGGTGGCGGTCGTGCCGGCCGTCGTGAACCTGCTGCGGCGGGCGCTGGCGGCCGCCCGCAACATCGAGCGCTACTCGGCGGAGATCCTGGCCGGGGGCGTGGGAATCGCCGGCAACACCGCGAGCGCCGCGGCGCTCAAGGAGACGCTCGCGGTCGCGCCGGGGTTGCTGGCGGGCGCCCAGTCGATCGAGGGGCACGCCGCGGCTATCAAGTCCGCCCTCGGAGCGACCGGGGAGGGCGGGGAGGCGCAACCGTGAAGACCCTGTTGACCCGGCTGACGCTCGGCCTCGTGTCGGTGATCTTGGTTCTCCTTGCCGGTCATTTAATCCTGATCGCGGCGGCCCTGAGCCGGGCCAACCGCAACCTGGCCAAGCTGGTCGGTGGCCTAGAAGCGATCCGTGACAACACGGCGCCGCTTGGCGCGGATTTGACGACCATCAACGGGGCGGCGGTCGCGCTCCGGGACGGACTGGTGGCGGTGGACGAGCATCTCCGTGAGATCGCCCGGCTGGTGCGC
>JALYMD010000716.1 GCA_030773875.1 Chloroflexota bacterium
GTTCTAGGCGGTCTTGGAGGCGTTGCGGAGTTGAATCATGTAGACGGAGTGGGTCGAGACCCCCTGGACGGCCTTGGTCGCCGGCTTCCGATCGACCGGCTGCTCCAGGACGATGAACGCGGCGTCGTCGATCATGATCTTCTGGAGATCGACGTAGATTTGCTTGCGCTTCTCTGGGTCAAGCTCGGCGATGCCCCGAGCGAGCAGGTCGTCCGCCTGGGGGTTGCTATAGGCGACCCGCTTCGCTGCGGCCCCGCCCGTCGTAGCAAATGGCTCGGCGTAGGTGTGGACGTCCGGGTAGTCCGGGCTCCAGCCGGAAAACGTAAAGGCAATCTTGCCGGCCCGGAAGTCAGCGAGTCGCTGGGCCTGGTCCATTGGGTTCAGCTTGATCGTCAGGCCGTCGATCTTCTGCAGGTCGTCCTGAATCTTTGCGAGTAGAACATCCAGTGATACGCCGTTCGCGCTCGAGGCGCCGGCTCCATACGTCAGTGTCAAGTCAACAGGACCGCCAAGCGTGGCAAAGAGAGCCTGGGCCTTGGCGAGATCCGTCTTGTACTGGAGGGGCTGAATCTCTTCCGTGCCAAGGAGCGGCAGCGGGATCACCGTACCCGGTCGCACGGAGGCTCCGCCCGAGAGGCCATTGATGATGCCGTCGTAATCGATCGCGTACGCGATGGCTTGCCGGAGTTCTTTCTTCGCCAGCGGGCCGCCGACCGCTTCACTGACGTTCAGGCCGAGGTAATCGATGTTCAGTGTTGGGCCGGAGATAATCTGAAGATTCGGATCGATCTCGACATCCGCCACCCTGTCCGGGTCCACTGCGTAGGCGATGTCCACTTCTCCGGTCTGCACAAGCTGCAGCTGCGTATTGGGGTCGGGAACGTTGCGCCAGATGATCCGCTGGAGCTTTGGGGAACCGCCCCAGTACTCGGGGTGAGCCTCGACGACGACCTCCGTCTCAATGTCCCACACCGTCACCCGGTATGGACCTGTGCCCGCCGACTGCTGAGTCATGAAGTCAATCGTTGATTGGGCCTCAGGCGTGCCCGCCGAAGCGAGGTCCGCCCCGCCCTGCTCCTTGACCGCCGCGCTGTCGCTCACGGAAAGGGGCGTGGCGGCAAGAATCGGGACCAGCGCCGCGTTCGGGCTGTCCAGGGTCAGCTTGAGTGTCAGTGGATCCAGGGCCTCGTAGGTACCGAGGTAATCGGCCAGGAACGAGGGGTTGTCCGCGACAGCCTTGAGCCGGTCCCAGGAGTAGATCCAGTCGGCGGAGGTCATCTCATTGCCGGTGTTGTGGAACGTGACCCCGGGGCGTAGCTTGATCGTGACTTCCTTGCCGTCGGCCGAGACCTCAGGCATTGCCTCAGCCAGTAACGGCTCGAACTGATCTGCCTTCGTGGAGTCCGGCAGGTGGTACAGGCACTCGTAGACGACGTTCATGGCTGCCTGAGAGTTGATTTCGTAGATCCGAGCAGGATCGAGGGTGATCCAGTTCCCCGCGAGATTGTCAGCGATGACCAGGGTTGTCACGTCGGACTGGCCACGGCTGGATGGAACTTGAGGCGATGATCCAGGTGCAGCACCAGCTTCCGGGGTGAGAGCGAGGGCGAGAGCTGGAAGGGAGACGCCGAGCGCGACCGCCCGTTGGATGAACTGGCGGCGAGTAATCTGGCCCTGATTCATGGCCTGGACGAGGTCGGCGATGCGCCGGTCGGTCATGCTGGTCTCCACCTCATGTGGCGGGCAACGTCGCCCACAACTCAGGCTCCGCCGCGCCAGGCCATCAGATGCTGGGATGGCCATCGAAGCGGCGGCAAACCACGATCACGCCCGGAACGTGGCCGCTTTCGGTCTCTAAGCTCGGGCGAGTGGTTGGGATCATAGCACGCAACCGATGCACGAACCGGGCTGTTTGCGTATGACGTCACGGCCTGGGGAGCGTCTCGCGCGCGTAGGCTGAGGACCCGTCGACGGTGAAGATGGAGACCTGCCGGTGACCGGTCAGAGCGAGAACAGTCCACTTGGATGAGCGACGAAGCACTCGACGCAACATGGCCTTTGTTCATCCACAGGGGTGAGAGCCGGTGGGGCAGCGTCGGTCGGATATCTCGATGACGCGGCGAGGAACTAATGGAGAGGGCGGGCTGCGCAGCCCGCCCC
>JALYMD010000717.1 GCA_030773875.1 Chloroflexota bacterium
GTCTAGACCGGCCCCCGAGCCTTGCCCGCGGGTCACGAGAGAGGAGCCTCAAACGGTGACCGTCAGCTTGCCGACCTTCTCACGCTCCGGAGGCGGCGCCCGGCGCCAACTGGACGGGCTCGCCCAGGCCCACCCGGAGTGGCGATCCTGGTTGAACCTCTATGCTGAGACGCTGCGCGCGGGCGAGGATCCGGCCTGGGCCGAAGCCGTTCCCGCACTTGCCAGCGACCGGCCGCCGATCGCGCCGCTGCTGATGGGCGCGACGGTGTCCATGCCCCCGGGACAAGCCGATGCCTGGGTTCGCCACCTGTTTGCTGCCGCCGGCAGGGAGGAAGGCCCCCAGACCGCCGCACTCGCCGCGGCAGCCGAAAGTGACCGGCTCGACGCGGTCGCCCTCCTGGAGGCCACGATCAACCAGGATGCGCCCCGCCTCGCGGCGCTCGCTGCGGAGGTCGGGGTAGACCCGGACGCCCTTGGTGCGGTCGCCCAACTCGCGGCGCTGCTCCTTCTCCGTGCCTGCGCTCGCGTCCTGACCCCGCTGGTTCCTCCCGCCTGGAACGGGGGCTGCTGCCCCGTCTGCGGCGCCTGGCCTGCGGTCGCCGAGAGCCGTGGACTAGAGCGGTCCCGCCGCCTCCGCTGCGGCCGCTGCGGCACTGATTGGGGGTTTGTCGCCCTGCGCTGTCCCTTCTGCGGCACCGACGAGCATACTCAGCTCGGGTCCCTGATCTCCAAGACCGAGGGCGAGGCACGCAAGGTGGAAACCTGCGACAACTGCCGGGGTTACGTCAAGTCCGTGGCCACGCTGCGCGCCTGGGCTCCGGAAGAGGTGCCCCTCGTGGATCTGGCCAGCGTTGATCTGGATCTGGCGGCCATCGACCGCGATTTCGGCCGCCCCACAGCGCCCGCCTTTGACCTCGGCCTCCGCCTGACCGGCCCGGCCGACGCTGCGACCGGCTAAGGGCCTCCCATGAACGATCGCGACACCTTACAGGCAACGGCTAGCCCCGCCACTCTTCGCCCTGCCCGCATCTGCGGCCAGCTCCTGGCAGCGATGGAGGGGTCCGAGGGGCGCCGCAAAAAGCGCAAGCGCAACACCACCCCCGACGCGATCGGCATGGGCATCAAGCGCGACCTGCTGAGCCGCGCCGCTATAGACGACCCCGAGCCGGACGACTTCGAAGCCTGGCTCCTCCACCAGTGCCTGATGGCCGGACCGCTCACCGGCGCGACCCGCGCCATGGCCATGGACATCCTCGACGAATGGCGCCTCGTCCTCGCCTCGGAAGAGTTCCGCGCCTGGCTGGATCAGGGCGCCCCCTCCGACGACGCTGAGTCCTAAACCTGGAACCCTGAACCACCCGCGATCAGCCCCATGATCCATCTGACCTACCCCCCGGTCCGCCGGGTGTAGTCTGACATCCGGACGTAACTGCGGCGTGGGAGAATGGCGACCCGATTGGCCGAGCAGGAGGGAGCCCCGATGGACTTGCGCCCGCACGAGGTCGACCTGCTGGCCCGGTACCTCGGGCCGTTCACCGCCTTGGCCGGGGACCGGCGCTCCGCCCGGCTGCTGGGCGAGACGATCCGCGGCATCAGCAGCAGCGAGAGCCTGCTCTGCTCCCGGATCGCCGCCTCTTCCCCCTGGGCTGGCCGGCACCCGGCATAGCGAGCGACGGATCCGGCGGATGCTGCGCGGGGAAACGACCAAGCGCACCGAACTGGACCCCGACCGGCTGGTCGCCAAGCTCCAGGTCCACGGCGTCGAGCGGCTGCGAGGCGAGCCGACGATCTGGGTGGTGCTCGACGGCTCGAACCTGCGCAAGCCGCACGCCGAGCGAATGGAGTGCTTGCAACAGGTCAAGCGGCTCGACCGGCAGGGGACGGTGCCGGGCTACCCCACCCTCAACGTTCTCGGGCTCGGGAAGGAACGGCGGGGGCTGCTCTACCACACCACCTACAGCAGCGCCGCCCCGGCCTTCCTGAGCGAGCCGGCCGAGGTGCGGGCCGCGATCCGCTCGGTCGGGGCGGCGCTCAAGCCGCTGAGTGCCGAGGTGACGGCGATCCTCGACAGCGGCTTCGACGACCAGGCCGTCTGGGGGGAGGTCTGGGACCAGGGCTGGCACCTCGTCTGCCGGCTCAAGCACCGTGACCGGCTGGTCCGCCCCGTCCCCGCCGCGCCAGCGTGCCACCTGGCGGCGTTGGCGCCCCGGTTGCGGCCCTTGGCCCGGGTGGAAGCGGAGATGGTCGTCCAGAAGGTCGGGCAGCCACGGCCGAAGCTGCAGCCGACGACGGCGACCGTCGCCGCGGTGCCGCTGGTGGTGACCGCGCGGCGGCACACGCCAGCGGGGGAAGTCGAGCGGGAGCGGGGCTGCTGGCTGGTCGAGGTCCGGTGGGCACACGTCAAGGCCGAGCCCTGGTGGCTCATCACCGATCGCCCGGTCGAAACTGCCGACCAGGCCGCCGAAATCTTCCGCATGTCCTGCCAGCGCTGGGCGATCGAGGAGGCGTTCAAGGTGGCCAAGCAGTGCCTGGGG
>JALYMD010000718.1 GCA_030773875.1 Chloroflexota bacterium
GCCAGACGCCCTCGCCCAGCGAGGCTATTGCAAAGACTCCGAAGACGACGCGGAGCGCCGGGTGGTCCCGGATCAGGCGCAGCCCGGCCAGCCACTCACGCCAGACGGCCGCCCAGGTGTCCGTGACCGCAGCAGCGTCCGGCAGAGGCGTTCGCTCCGGCCGGGTCGTGGTGGTGATCGCCGCGATCATCCCTGCGGCAATCAGATACGAGGCGACGTCCGCCGCGACGACCCCGCCCAACCCGGCCCACGCGGCGACGAGGTCGCCGAGTGCTGGTCCGACCAGGCGACCCAGGTTGTCGTTCAGCGCGTTGAGGGCGTTGGCCGGCACCAGATGCTCCTCGCCGACCAGGCGGGGCAGCAGGGCGTTCTCGGCCGGGCGGAAGAACTGGCCAACGGCCGAGAGGGCGGCGGCGACGACGTAGACGATCCAGACTCGCTCGGCGGAATCGACCGCGACCAGCAGCAACAGGATCGGGGACCGGACGAGGTTGGCAACCACCATCGTCCGCTGGCGATCCCACCGGTCCACGAAGACACCGGCGACCGAGCCGAGAACCAGCGCGGCAAGCTTGTTCGAGATCAGGATGCCGCCCGTTGCCAGGGCCGAGCCGGTCAACTCGTAGACTGTGACAGGCAGGGCGACGACGAGCATCCAGTCGCCGGTCAGCGAGATCAACCCGGCGAACCAGAGCAGGGAGAAATCTCGCTGCCGAAGAACCGTGAGCACCCGCTCCTCCCCGTGCTGACCAGGTTCGGCATGCATCCAGCAGAAGCTTATCTCGGGTTTGTGGATGGCTATGGGAACGGTGCGCGAACCGCCTGACGGTCTCTCAGGGGCGACGTGCCGGCGGCAGGGCTTTAGCGAACCGGGAGGGTGGCTTGACTCACCTGTCCACCGAGG
Source organism: Chloroflexota bacterium (assembly GCA_030773875.1). Next base: position 905 of record JALYMD010000718.1, read on the forward strand.
AGAGCCCTGCCATGGCGTACCCCTACCGCGTCTGCCTCAATGAGACGAGCCGTCAACGACTCGCCCGCCTCCATCGATGCCGCCTTCCCCTCAGCTGGGGCCAAGCGGCTGGCGGACAAACTCGAGATCCACCGCACCCCAAGCACGGCAGCTGGCTGAATATCGCCGAGTTGGAGCTGAGCGGGCTCCAGCGGCAGTGCCTGGACCGGCGGCGGGCCGACCGGGCAACCGTCGAGCGGGAGGTGGCGGCCTGGGCGAGGGCTCGCAACGCCGCCGACCTCAGCAGCGACTGGCGCTTCACGACGGAGGACTCCCGCATCAAGCTCAAGCGTTTCTACCCTGCGGTTCACGAATGACCCACCACTAGCCTCTCTTCTCAGGCCGGTGGGGTGGCCGGCGGAGCCGTACTTACAAGCAGAAGGAGACGCAGGTCTATGTTCAGTGGGGTGGAGCGGATGTGAGGGATGAAGCGATGGGTCGTAGCGGACGCTGGAGCAGCGGTGCTCACCGTAGCGGTGGCTAGGCCGGCTGCCGCCCACGACTGCACTAATGCCAGCAAGCCCGCGGGCGCCGGTTCGGTCGGAACGGTCGACGGTGGGGACGGAAGCTTCACACCGAGCGGACAGCGGGGCAGGGGATTCGTCACGATCACCGATGGCACCGAAGCGGGCACGGCAGAGGTCTTCCTTCACACCAGCCTGCCCAATGGGGCGCGCAATGCCGGGCCTGGGGACAACATGTGTGACGGCATCGGCATCGACGACGGGCGAGCTGCTTCCCCGGGTGGTCGGTCGAGTAACGAGAAGCGGACGAGGATGCCGTCGCAGTGTCGGAGCCGGCACGCCGGCACTCGCCTCCTCCGACGCGCATGAGACACGAGAGGGGCCCGGATCGCTGACCCGGGCCCATCCTTCGCTCTGACGTGAGTCGGGATGCGCGTTACGCTCCCGGGGTCGCCTCCGGGCTGGCGAGTGGTGTCACCCCGTCGCCCTCGACGGTGAAGGGCTGGATCATGCCTTGCATCAGCGCAGGCATGCCGGTCTCCGGGTCGATGACCCACGAGGTGGCCAGATAGTGACCAGGTTCGAAGTCGAACTCCTCCCAAATCGTCCGCTCCGGCGAGAGGATTGCCGCGTACCCGACCCAGGTGAACTGGTCAAAGGTGAGCCCGCCCGGGGTTGGAGTCCCCGACATCATCCCTATCAGCATCTGCTGGAACTGCTCCGCTGTGACGGGGCCTGGACTTTTCCAGAAGACCACCTGGCGGGGCTGCTCGCCAATGTTAGTCACTTCCCAGACCTGGGGCCGGTGGGAACTGATCCCTCCAAGCCACCGAAGGCCACGTCCTGTAG
>JALYMD010000719.1 GCA_030773875.1 Chloroflexota bacterium
CAACGCCTCGTGATTCCGTTTATCGTGTTCCATCCTTGTACCTCCCTTGTGGTGCTTCTGCAGATTGTTCTGCTGCTTGTTCACCACTAGAGGGAGTCAAGGACAGGTGCAGCCTGAGCGTCAGCGATTCCTTGACCCCGGCAGTAGGATGGAGAGAGCAGGACGATCCTTCGCCCTGGGTTCACGCTCCACAGCCTTCCACGGGTCTTCCTTCCTTGCCTCGCGCGCTCCACTCCCGCCACGGGAGACTTGAGGGGCTGGCTAAATACGCCAGCCGGTCAAGTCGTTACCACCAGCTCTGTAGGTCTCCACCGACGTTGGTTCATGGGCGGGTGCCGGGGTTATCTGGGGCGGCGACTATCTTTCTTCCAGCTCTTACTGCTGTCTCGATCCTCGTATCGTCATCACCATCACCATCATCATCTCCATCATGGTCATTCCCATCTCCATCTCCACCCTCTCCTCTCCCTCCTGTTTTTGTGCTCTGCTACCTACTAGTTGGAGGGAGAGGGCCGTGGGCGATACGCTAAGCGAGACCCAAGCGAGAATTAAGAGAAGCGGGTCGCCAGCGTCCGCAGCTCGGGGCTTGTCCAAACGCGCCAGATGCGCCCTAACAGGCCGTATTCGCGCAGGCGGTCAAACGTGGATACCCAGTAGGCTCCGCCCCCGCCAGCCTCCTTCACGGCCTCCAAAATGTGGTCGTGGCGCTCGTTGTTCCACGTCAAAATCAGCACCACCGGGTCGGCCAGGTCGGGGAAGTCCTCGTGGTAGCGCCCGCCGGTGTGCAGGTAGCGGCCGTAGTCCTCGATCTTGTCGATCCAGTCCTTCTGGGAGTCATAGGACTTGATCGTGGTCTTGCCGCAGTCGAACTCCACAAAGTGCGGTGTCACCTTGCCGGTTTCGGCGTCCTCGGCGATGAAGAAGCCATCCGGAACGCTCTCGAAGCCGTAGCCCTGGGCTCGGAGAGAAGCAAGCTCTTTGTCGTCGTGCCAGTCTCCGAAGAAGAAGCGCGGACCGGAGAGCTGCCGGCGCAGCAGAAACCAGAAGTCAGCCACGGCGAAGGGATGGACGAAGGGGCGCAGCTCTTCGGGTCGGTGCTTAGCCGACTCCCACCGAGTGGTACGGCCTTCGCCCTCCTGCTCATAGTGGAGGCGGACCTCGCGCAGGCCCTTGGGGGTGAGCACTTGGACGAAGTTCTCGCGATAGTGGTCGAAGCGGTCGCGAGGCAACAAGACCCAGACTCGATCGACGAAGCCGGAGTCGTACAGCTGGCGGCAGGCGCGGTTACAAGCGTTCTCGGCCCCCTTGGGCTGGCGCTCCTTGCCGGTCTTGGTCGGCCGCCCCTCAAAAATCGTCTGGACCTGATCGACGGTAGCGTATAGGCGCCGGTCGAGGAGGATGAGAATCTCCAGACCCCGCTCGATCATCTCGATCGGTCTCTGACGGGCGTTCGGGTCGCGCTGATACCGGCTCCGTCTGGTGCTCTTGGGTTTTGCTGGCTTGTCGGTTGTGTCGGTCGTTGCGGCGGTCATTGCTTCTACTTGTATCATTCCGCGTCTGCCCTTGGCTCGCCTCCAGGCGCTCGGGTTTGTAGTAGCGCCGGCGGTTTTCCCGGGCTAGCTCCGAGCGCGGGCGGGTGTCAGGGCGCTGCCGATCAATCAGCTCTTTCAGCTGATCCTCGTCGCGCTCCGCCCACCAGTTGGGTAGCTCAAGCGCCATCGGGTTGGAAGAGTCCCGGGGGCCGTCCAACTCCAGCTCGGCGGTGAACTTGGCTTGCTGGGAAAGCCGCTCCGCCTCCTCCTGTCCGCGGGTGAAGGAGAGCTGCCGCCGGTCCTCCTCGCCAATGGAGAAGCGGAGGGTGACGGGCGCGCCAGAGGCCGCCTCGAAGATGCGCGAATCTTTCGCCCGACCCTTGGTCAATTGCCCTTTGTGCTGATGACTCATCACCGGGAACACGCGAAAAGAACGGGCTTTGTCGATCAAATCCGAGAACTGCTCCGGAGCCAAGACGTCAAACTCGTCTACGATGTAGCGCCAGACCCGGCGTCCCTCGACCTCAGCGTTCTGCCGCCGGAAGGCGGCGTTCACGGCCTGGGCCATCACCAGGTTACCCAACGGCTCGCGCAGGTGCTCGTGAACCCCCTCGGCCAGGTTGCATAGGACCAGTTTTCCTTGATCCAGCCACTCCTCCAACTTGAGCGTGGTGCGAGGCTGGCTGACCATGAAGTTAAGAAACGGCGGGTCGGTAAACTCCGCTACGCGGTTGATGGTCGATTCGAGCTTGGCAGCCTGGTCCTTGTCCGTCTTGTTATCCCGCTCGAACTTGCGCCACGCCTTGATGGTCTGGGGCGTGACCGGGGGCTTGAGGCGGCTGGTGCGCTCCTCCCGGTCACTCAGGATCGCCTCCACATCGAGCAGGGTGGCGTCAGGTCGGGCGATCGCGACGCGCACGGCGAGGGGGAGGTAGCGGGCGACGCGGGTCATGAACTCGGAGTTGGCACGGGCCATCCGCTCGAACATGCCGAAGGTGCCGCCGACGATTTCCTCCGCCGCCTCGTCGTTGGGGAGGTAGCCAACGGCGGCGTAGTCGAGGGCGTTGAAGCTCCAAAAGTGCTTCTCCCCGTCCCAGTGGCACAGTCCCGGGGCCACGTAAATCGTGTCCTCGGGTCGCGGGGTACGGGCGGCGATATCCGCCGTGAGCTTGCTGTCCTTGATGTCAATGACCAGGACGCCCTCTCCCATAGCGTGGAATTGGACGGCCAGATTCCCCAGCAGGGTGCTTTTGCCGGTGCCGCTTTTACCCAGAACGTAGATGGCCTGCTGGTGCTGCGCTGGCGTGAGACGCTTGGGCAGGTGGTACTTGAGGTCTTTGCCGACCTCCAGGTAACTGCTCACCGGCGGCGGTCGAGATCGCGCAGTGCGGCAAGACTGTCACGGATGCGCCGCTCGGCATCGTAGTCGTACGCGTTCCCTTGAGCCTTCCGCTCGTTCCGGAAGTGGTCCTCCTTCTCCTCCTCTTCGGCCAGGTAATCTCTCCAGCTCGGCCGCCGATTCTGCTCAAGTTGGACAAGCAAGTTGGTACCAAACCGACGCAAATCGTCGTCAAGTTCTTTAGGGCGCAGTTTCATGTCCTCGTCAAACCGGTGGTAGAGGAACTTGTTGGCCCGCTTGTCGACGTTGTCCCGTTCACGCGCTAGCATGCGGATCTCTTTGAGGTGCCCTTCCACCTGGACCCTGGTGCCGCGAAGGCCGAACTGCTGACGGATCTTCTCCAGCTCCTGGGCGCTCTCTTCCCGTACCCGCAGAGCCTCAAAGTCGGCGTTGATTTCCATCTCGCGGATGGTGCGGATGTGCTCGCGGTCGTGCCCGCGACTCCAGTAGTCCGTATCCGTCTTGTGCCGCTCGATATCGTTGTCCAGCTTCTTGATGTCCACGGGCAAATCGCCGGGCCTGCCCGCCATCTCATACTGCTGACGCCACTCCTTGTCCTTCAGGCGCTCCCCACGACGGAACCACCACCACTTGCCGTACAGCAAGCCGCCGCCCGCTATGAGCATCAAGAAACTGAATCCCAGGGCGAAACCGTTTTCCTGCATGTCTTGCATGAACATGATGAGGCCGCTCGCGCCGCCTACCAACAACATCAGGGCCACAAACAGGAAGTCTCCACGAGGGAACGGATCGCTGCTCGGAGGTTGGGGTGGGGGCGGGGGAATTTCCGACGACTGGGGAGGAACAGCGCTCATGCACACACCTTCCAGTAGAGGTCAAAGGTAAGCCGGACAGCCAGTCGATCGTACCAGAGGGAGGATCGCTCTGGTGTTCGCTTAGGCTAAGCGACACGTTGAGCGATACTATGTCCTAGACCGCGAGCCGTACAATGGGGATAGGCCGGCCGCCCACTACCCCTCGCCCGTGGAGCAAAACGCGACCCCGCCACAGGCCCGATCAGCCCCCTTGCCACACACCCGAGGAGCAGGCGGTGTTGCCCGTGCGGTAGCTGGATACGGCGCGGACGAAGCCAAACCACAGACGGCTCTCAATAGCTATCCAGGTGCGAAGGACACCCTGTCGCATGTCCCTGGCCGAGCGCGGCGACCGGCCGACAGGAATCTTCTAGATCCAACGTCTTTGCCCATTGGGACCTGCCTCGTTGGCCTCGTAGATCTTCCGCAACACCCGTATCAACCCCCACCCTTTTCGGTGGGTCGAGGGCGGCCCATTGGCTCCCCGTAGCCGATCCAGCTTGTCGTGAATTTCCAACACCAACCCAATGTCCACCTCTAGCGTGCGCAAGGCCGGCGGTGAAGCGGCACGATGCTGCAGGATCATGCGCAGGTCACCATGCAGCTCAATCAGGAGGTCATCAACTTCCTGCCAGTCGCCCCGATGAGAATCTTGCCGAGGACGGTAGTCTTTGGGCAGAGAAACGGTTTCCCGCTTGGCCACGGACGTTCTCCCTCTCATTCATCTTGACGCCGAAGCCGCATTTTATACACTGAAGAAGAACGGGGCGCGCCGCATCGGCCGCTTGTTTCCAAGGAGGTGTTTGCCAGAGGCTACTCGGTACCTAACCCGCATCTGTGGGGGCGGGCCAAAGGAGCGCTCGGCATGACTGAGTTTTCACGCACCCTCCTGGAGCAGCGCCGGAAGCGTGGCAAGAGCCGCCAGTTCCTGAGCCAGTTCACCGGCATCGACGAGGCCTACATCCGGCGCTTGGAGACCGGGGAGA
>JALYMD010000720.1 GCA_030773875.1 Chloroflexota bacterium
GTGATGTAGGCGTCGTCGATCAGGGCCCCACGCACCAGCCAGAAGAGACCGACCGCAAGCAGCGCCGTCCCGCCGCACAGCATCAACGCGCCGCGTCGACTGCTCTCCGACTCTTCCGCGTCAGCACGAGTGCCGGTGGCAGCGCTCGCTCCCACTGGCCATTCCGTCCCCCTCTGCCGCACGCCGTTAGAAATCATCATCACGCGATGGCCCGAACCAGAATTCGGTTCCGCCCGATCCACTCCGTCGTGCCGTTCCGTGCTAGCCAGCAGGCTCCGTCGTCCGGCGGACACCGCGACTCCTTCTCCTTATCGTTGTAGACCACCTCAAAGGTGGGCGTGGGGAGAGGCGCGTGATCCCGTCGCCACAGGAAGTTGAGCCCCACCAATGGGCCAACCCCCGGCAGGTCGCCGTAGTTGGCTTCGTCAATCAGGGCGTCGGCGATGCTCATGTCGCTGAACTCGTCGACCAGATACCGGTCCGAGTAGAACGCGAGCGTCCCGATTTCCCCGTGGGCCGCCACCGCCTCCTCTTCATCCAGGTTGCGCTGCATCCACAGCCCGATCTCCCGGTACTGGCTGCTTGTCGCCCAGTTTGTGTTGATCGGCGCCTCCCGGAGAGAGAACCTTTCGCTCCCTAGGAGTAGCAGCAGCCCGGCGGCCGGGGCAAGCGCCACCGCCGGCAGCACGCGCCTGAATCTCTCCTGTCTCAAGCGGGCGATGTGGTGGGTCGCGGCCACCGACGCGATCAGCACCATCGGCACGAGTTGGCTCACGTAATACCAGTGATAGGGCGGGACATCCAGAGCGCTGTAGACCATGTAATGCAGGCTGCCGAACGCGGCCAGCACCGTCACCGTCCGGACTATCTCACCGCCGCACCGCCACAGGGGAAAGATGCAGAGCGGGACGAGGAGGAGGGAGAGCACGGTCTCCAGGGGAAAGCGCTGGAGGTAGAGCGCGAGGCCGTCGGCGAAGCTGGCCGCGCCCCACGCCGTCTGCTCGATCTTAATCAGCAAGGTGTCCGGCACCAGGGACCCAAGGTAGATCCAGGAGAAGATGAACCACGGCGCGATCGTCGCCGCGTAAACCCCAAGCGCCGCTGCCTTGCGTCGGAACGGAATCTCGGCGAGCGGCAGCAGCACCAGCAGCAGCAGGACGCCGTCCGGCCGCGCCAGCGTGAGCAAGCCCAGCGCGACCGCCATCAGCAGCCAGCGGCGGACCAGAAAGAGGTAGACGGACGCGATGAGGAGCAGCGCGTAGAGAAAGCTCTCCATGCCGATCGTCGAGAGAAGCAGGGGGTTCGTAGCCAGGGCAACGAACGCGAACCATCCGTAGAAGACCCCGTCGAACAGCCGGCGCGACAGGAGGACCAGCAGCGCGAGCATGGCCGCCAGTTCCAGTGCCGTCAGCAGGATCACCCCCCATTCCACCGAGCCGAGCGGAAGACCTGCCAGGGCGATCAGGAGCACATTCAGTGGTGAGGTGGCCGTATTCGCCGGGTGACCGGCGTAGAAGCCCCAGGTGCCGTGCTCGATCAGCGTCCGGGCGTACTGCAACTGGATATAGGTGTCATCAATCCAAATATGCCGGAACGCAAACACGTAAAAGAGGAGGTCGGCAAAGCCGACGATCGCGGCCGCCAGGTAGCGCGGCGAAACCCGGACGACCTTATGCACGGCGAAATGGCCTCCTGCTTTCTCATCTTCGTGCTGCTTTCCATCACACACTTAGGCGATGAATGCCTCTAAGTTGGCGGCATGGTAACGCTCTTGGTGGAAGTGACGCTCCTTGCCTCCAGGGAACCGTAGCTGAAACCACACCGGCCTGCACCGGCTGACCCACGTTCGCTAGGGCAGGGCGGAGATCGGTCGTTGCTCGGTTGGAACTCGCTTGCTCGTCGCGCCGCGGATGGCGATGGTCCTCCACTGGGCTACAGGATCTCTCGTTCAAGTGGACGCGGACGAGAGGTCCTGCCCCGTCAGGATTCCGGCAGCCGAACGAGCAGTTCGCGTTCCCGACAGGGGGTTGTTCGACAGTGAGCCTGTGACCGCTGGAGCCCCGGGTCGATCGAAAAACCCCCGAAAGAGACCCAGACCTTCAGCCCCTCGCTCGCCGTGTAGGAAGCCCTCGATGCCTGAGCAGGCTCCCAGTTACCCCGTTGAAGAGGAGCGCACCTCAAGCCGGCTCGGCAGACCTTCCGCCCGGCGACGATAGTGTTCGTCCAGGTTGGTGTGGTCGAAGATAGAGCCGCCCTGGCGAACGGTCTCAAGCATGGCCGCCTCGCGGCGCTGGATCTCCTCGGCGACCGGCACCAGTTCGGCCACCTGCACCGCCGGGACGATCACAACCCCATCGCCATCGCCAAAGACGAGATCCCCCACCCTGACCACAACGCCCCCCAGCGTGACCGCTTCAACCGACCCCCGCGCCACATCGACGGTGCCCGCCCGGGGCGTCGCTCCTCGGGCGTAGACTGGCAGTTCGTGCCCGGTCAACTGCGCCGTGTCCCGGCAGAACCCGTCCACCACGATCCCAGCCAGCCCGCGCCGCGCCGCCTCGGCGGTGAACAGCTCGCCGACCACCGCCCGGTCCGACGCGGCCGCGATCAGCAGCGCCTCACCGGCCTCTGCCTCCGAGAGCCCTCGCCACACGTCGAGAAAGTCGAGATCGCAGATCACAAGTCGTGCCGGACCGATCATCCGGGTACCGCGGGAGACCCGGCGAATCGAGGGATCAACTACTCCCACCGTCACGCCCGCGACCCCGGCCGCGTCGCAGAGCGCCGCCGCGTCCAGCCCCTCCAGCCGGCCCATCAGCTCGTTATACGACGTCACCGACATGTCCCCGCCCTCCCATGATTCCCCATGATGACCCCTATACCCGACCCTACCAACGTCCGGCAGGACCGGCTACGGGGCGTTCTGGCAGCGTACCAGGCGGCAATCAGGTGGGTGCGAGATCCGACCGGTTCTCACGATGATGGAGTCAGCAATGGGAGCCGCATAGTGCAACGCGGTCGTGGCTGCCGGCCGGGATGGCGTTGGCACGGTGGGAGACCATCGTCACCTCTGTGCCGTCTGAAGTAAGGTTGGAGTCCCGGCATCCGGGACGCGGCGACAGGGGAGGCGGTGCGCTCGATGATTCTTGAAACCCTCGATATTGATCCTGCTGAGCTGGAGCGGCGCACGGGCTGGCAGATCAAGCCCCAGGGCGCCTGCAAAGGGGACAGGTGCGTTCCGCTGCCGGCCACGGGGACGGACCGGATCGACGCGCGGCTGCTCGCGGAACGGTTAGGCATGCCGCTCGTGCACGACGATCCGAGCGGGCTTTGGAGTTTGGGACCCGAAGCGGGCGGGCGTGCGCTCTCGGACGTCCAGGCTCCCGACCTGGTTCTTCCCGACATCCACGACCGCGTCTTCCACCTGCGCTCCCTGCGGGGCAGCAAGGTGCTCCTGGTCGCCTGGGCCTCCTGGTGAGGGTGCCGGCGTGACTTGCCCGTGTGGCAGGAGCTGTACCGGGAGCTGGGCCCGCGCGGCCTTCAGATCGTGACCGTTGCCCTCGACACTGGCGGGATGGATGCCGTCCGGCCGTGGATCGAGGCGGCACAACCAGAGCACCCCTCGCTGATCGACCAGGCGCACGTGGTGGACGAGTTGTTTGGCATCACCAACGTCCCGAGCGGGGTCTGGATCGACGAAGAGGGCACCATCGTGCGCCCTCCCGAGACGGCCTATCCCCGCCGGCCAGATTATGAGGATCGCGAGATTCCGTCCGGCGCCTCGCCTGCAGAGGCCGCCGGGATCAAAGAGGTGAGGAAGCTGCGGACCGAAGCGGAGAAGTACGTCGCCGCCCTGCGAGACTGGGTCGAGCATGGCGCCGCGAGCCGCTTCGCGCTCGCTCCCGAGGAGGTCCTCCGCCGTAGCCGACCGCGCCCCGTGGAGGAAGCTCGGGCCGCAGCTCACTTCGAGCTTGGCCAGCATCTGTACCGCCTCAACCGCGCCGAGGACGCTGTACACCACTTCCGGGAGGCTTACCGGCTGCAGCCCGACAACTGGACCTACAAGCGCCAGGCCTGGACCTTGCTCGCTCCGGACCAAACCCCGCTCGCCGTGTACGGCAGCGACTGGTTCACCGACGTCAGAAAGATCGGCGCCGAGAACTACTACCCCCCGCTGGAGATGTAGGAGTACGCCACATCTCGCCGACCGTCGTCCCTGCTGGCGCCGCGGACGCGCGCTCCCATTGAGGAGCACGCCATCCGCACCCTCGCCCTCACCAAGAGCCTCCGCTCGCTGGCCGCCGACTTTGGCGTCAGCCACGAGACGGTTCGGGCGGTGCTGTGCGAACACACGGGCGATGCCGCAGTCGTCAGTCGCTGACCGCCATGACCCTCCTGC
>JALYMD010000721.1 GCA_030773875.1 Chloroflexota bacterium
GGATGGAGAGCTACCGCAGCCGCAATCCGCTCCGCGGCGAGCACGGCATAGGCCTCTCGAATCGGTCCTCGGTCACGCCCTATGCCTCCGTTAACATGGTCCGCGGCACTGGCGCCCGCCAAGCTGCCCTCGGCGAGGGCAACGGCCACGTCGCAGATCCCGGCGGTGTCGCCAGCGACGAAGATGCCGTCGACGGTGGTGCTCAGTGTGTTATCCCGGATGGGCACAAACCCTCAAAGGGGGGCAGCGTAGGCGCCGGCACAGCCAGCCATAAAGGCAAGCGCGGCGTCCGGTTGCCGCCCCACCGCAATCACCAGAATATCGGCGTTATACCTGGTCCCTCGTAGGGTCACGCCACGAATGCCGTCGCTTCCCTCCCCGGCCACCGCGTCGTGGTCGTCAACCGGATCGAAGACCGCGACGACCTCTCCCCCGGCCAGGCGGATGTCCTCCGCCACCTCGACCGCTTCCGGTCCATCACCAAGGACGACGAACTGGCTTCCGGGCAGCACGCGATGAACGTGGAGCAGGAGTTGAACCGCACGGACGGAGAACACCCCCGGCAGCGATCCACCCGCGAACCTGAACGGGAGATCGGTCGAGCCGGTCGCAAGCACAATTGCTTCGGCTCCCAGATGGTACGCACCCGATGGTCCGCTTACCGCTAGGACCTTGTCCTTGAAAAGTCCCCAGGCGAGGGAGGAGGGCCGCACGTCCACCCCGGCATCCTCCGCCTCTGCAAGCAGTTCTGTGGCGAGTGCCGCCGGCCGCAGGGACCGGCGACCGGTCCCTACCATGACCTCAGTTAGGCGATAGCGAAGCTGTCCGCCGGGCGTCTGGTTCTCGTCGATAAGGACGGTGCGGGCGCCTTCGCGAGCCGACGTGATCGCCGCGCTGAGCCCAGCTGGTCCACCACCGACGACCGCCACGTCCGTCATCTTCACGCCGGGCGGTCCATTGGCACACTCCCTGCCGACCCATCCACCGCGGAGCTCCACGAGCCGACGCCGCGTTGGGTGACCACGTGTGCTCCCTCCCGGACCGGCTCCAAGCAGGCACGGACGTTCGTGACCCCGTCAACGGTCATGAAGCAGTCGGAGCAGCGCCCAACGAGACAATACCCCCCGCGCGCCTCGCCGAACCTGGGCATGGTGCGGAACACGCGGATGCCGGCGGCTAGGAGCGCCGCGACGATCGGTTCCCCGGCTCGGCCAGCCACTGGCATCCCATCGAGGGTGAAATGCACCGTCGCCGCGGGCGGCAGAGGTCCGAGGATAGGATGGTCCAACAGGCGGCGTGGGCTGTGCGCCTGTCGATCGTTGTCGGAAGGTGCACACATGGAGCAGGTCCTCCGGACCCAAGGCGTGGGACCCGCACGGTGCCAGAGAAATCATGCCAGCCGCTGGACGACAGCAGGATCATGGCACCCGACTTTTGTCGCCGTCAACCGGCAGTTTGTTTGAGGGATGCAGGACCGGAAGTCAGACATTCGGGTTCGGATGGTGAGGTGTTCGAGTGGCAGCGTATTTGCGTTTCCGGTTTCGTTATCGGTGGATCAGCGTCGGTTCTTCGTCCGAGGGGTTGCTCAAGATCGACGGACATCGTCCACGTCCCAAGGGAAAGGTCTGACGAGGAGGTGGGGGAAGCCATCGCGGTGACCGCCGATCCACACGACTGCAAGCGAACAGCAGCACGCCGCCAGCAGCAGGCGCCGTGTGCTCGGCTTATCGGTGTAATGGGGGAGATCCATGGGAGCGGGAACCAGGGACGAGATCGTGGGCGACTCGTCGGGTGACCGCGGGCGCTACCTGTCTGCCAAGGAGGCGGCCGACCTGCTAGGGGTGAACCGCGCTACCGTCATCAACTGGGCTCGTCAAGGGAAGTTCGGCGGCTTTCAGTATGGCCAGCGGGGCATCTATCGCTTCGAGCGTCAGGAGATTTTGGAGTTCATCGACCGATCTCGTATCCCGTTGCCTCTCGAAAGTGACGCGAGCGGCGAGCGGGAGGCGGCGCTGTAACGATTCGGACATAGGCGGCGCGCCCTGCTCGCAGGAGCGTGTCCTCTCTGCTGGCCGCTGACGTTCTCGTGCCCGTCGACCCCACTCTCTGACTGTAGTCCGACATCCTCGTGCACTCGGCCCTTGATCGGGTCGATAGGCCGGCTTTGCTATACTCGGCGTCGCGAAACCGGCGGCAACATCGGAGGGTCCGGGGCAGGGCGCCCTGAAGGTCTGGTTGCCCCCGTGGCCCGAGCACAAGGGCTAATATCGACCACGCGAGGAGGTCACGGGATGGTTCGAGAGATCCTGAGTGGAGACGGCCAGGCGGGCACTGCGGTGGTGGATGCCGTCAGTCCGGCGGGGATCGAGCAGGAGGCGCTCGATCACGTTT
>JALYMD010000722.1 GCA_030773875.1 Chloroflexota bacterium
CTCAGCGTCGCCAGCCTGGCGGGTCTGGTCGGCACCTACAAGCTGACCGGGCGGCGCGAAGCCTAGCCTCGCTGGAGAGGAGAGCTACCCGCACGACCTGGGTGCTGCGCTTCGTCGTGCAGCACCCAGGTCCTCATGTTGAGACGAGGGATGCGAGTGGCAGCCCGCTGCGGGCAACGGTCCGTCGCCGCAAAGCTGTCCGGAGGGGCTTGACACCGCGAGCGGGGGCGGGGGTTGGGGAGAGGTCCCTCGGACACGGAGATCACGAGGGTCCAGGCCGTCCGCAGTTGTGCGGAGCGCCGCCTCGAAGGACGGCCCTCGTCGTGGAGGTGGGGAGCAATCGGCTTCAAGCGGGACGCACGAAGCCGCCTCCCCAGATTGCCCGCCGCCGCTACGGCGTCGGAGTCGCGGCGACCGTCGTCCCACTGCCCGCCACACCAGCCACCGACTCGAGCCGGACGAAGAAGGCCGTCACCCCGCCCGTGGCGAAGTTCGCCACGTCGGCGAAGGCGGCCTGCCCCTCCGGTGAGGCGAGCGCCGATTCGAGTGCCGCTTGGCTGGCAAAGCGCAGGATGGCGATGCGGTGAGTCTCAGCCTGCCCACCTTCCAGCGTGCCCAGGACCGGTCCCCCGAGGATCTCCTGCAGGCCCGGGATCTGCAGGGCGAGCGGCCGGTGGGTGCCCAGGTAGTACGCCTCGAAGGCCGCCACGTCGGTCGGCTGGCCGAAGAGGACCACAATGGCGTTCGGGTCTTGCCCCGCCCCGGGGGTGGCATCGGGCGTCGCCTCTTGGGCGGTCGCCTCCATTCTCCACCCGGCTGCCAGCAGGGCAGCCACCGTCGCGCCGCTGCTAACCCCCCGCAGCACCGCCCGCCGGGACACCGCACCACCGCTCTGCTCGTCGCCCATCCTGGCCTCCTGTTGCGCTAACTACGCACCGAGGGCAAGTGCGATTCCCTACCCCGCCGTCCATCCTAGCCGATTCTCTCGCTGCTTTCCCCCTCGTACCGTCTCGATCATGGCGGTTACCATCATGGTCGGCCGATTGTCGACTGCTTCTAGGGGTTTGCCCTCTATCCCTCGTCCGTGGTGGCTGCTACCGTGACTCCACCTCGGACACGTTGATGCTCGGCGCGGCCATGCCCTGGTCGCCCATGCGCCGGGCGGAGTGAATGGCGAACCCGGCTGGGGCCGTTTCGACCTGGCCGGGTTTTCGTGTGCCCGGCCGGAGACGAGGGAGGAACGGCGTGGACCGGGACGCGTTGGTCCAGGCGATCGACCGCGCGGTATTGGAGCCGGTGGTGCGCCGGGCGCTGGACAGCGAGGTCGCGGTCGTCGAGAACTTACGCGCCACACCGCTGGGCGGCGGCATCGGGGCCGAGCTGGGCGGGGGAGTCCCGATCCGGTTCACCGGCACGGCCGTCGATCGGGGGGCCGCGCGACCCTGGTCGGTGGTGCTCAAGGTCTTGCGTCGCCCGTCCGCCGCTGGCGGTGTCAGCCAGCCCGACCCCGGCCACCAGTTCTACTGGCGGCGCGAGGCCCACCTCTACGCCTCCGGGCTGCTCGACGGGCTGCCGGCCGGCTTGGCCACGCCCCGCTGCTACGGCGTCGACGAGGGCGCGGACGGGGTCCGGCTCTGGCTGGAGGACGTCGCCGAGCCGGCCGGGGTGCGCTGGTCGCTGGCGCGGTACGGCGAGGCCGCCCGCCACCTCGGCCGCTTCAACGGGGCCTACCTCACCGGGCGGTCGCTGCCGGAGGAGCCGTGGCTGTGCCGCGACCTGCTGCGCTGGCGGGAGCCGGCGGTCGCCCCGTTCTGGGCCCACCTCCCCGACACCGAGGAGGCCCCCCGCGTTCGGCGTGGCTGGCCGGGGGACCTCGCCGCGCGGGCGCGCCGGCTTTGGGCGGAGCGGGATAGGTTCCTCGCCGCGCTCGACGACCTGCCCCGGGTGCTCTGCCACGGCGATGCGGCACGGCGCAACCTGTGCGCCCGAGACGTCGACGGGGCGACCGAAACGGTGGCGATCGACTGGGGCCAGTCCGGGCCGCAACCGATCGGCACCGACGCGGCCCACCTCGTGGCCAACTCGGTGATGTGGGCACGCGACCGGGAGCCGGCCAATCTGCCCGCGCTCGCCGGGCCTTGCTTCGCGGGATACCTGGCCGGACTGGAGGCGGGCTGGACGGGGGCGGCGGAGGTGGCCCGGCTCAGCTTTGCAGCGACGCTCGCCC
>JALYMD010000723.1 GCA_030773875.1 Chloroflexota bacterium
GTGCTGGCCGCGCGGTGTCGAGCGCTGGAGCGGCAGCGCCAGCCGATCAAGACGCGCACCCACTACCACTGGTGGCCGCATGAACGCCACCCTGCGAGACCACGGTGATCATGCGAAGTTCGTATCACTCTGGTGGGACCGACAGAAGGTGGCTGCTGCACTCGCCCCTCGCGACCTTGTCCGGACCGTGCCGCTAGCTTCCGAATCGGGCGGGGTCAAAGGGACCCAGGACATCGGGAGCATGACCAGTGACGATCAGATCAGCGACCGCCTCTGCGGTAGCTGGGGCGAGAGTGACGCCGAGCATGGCGTGACCGCTGGCGACGGCAAGATTGCGGAAGCCTGGCAGGAGGCCGATCACCGGCAGCCCGTCCGGAGTGAGCGGACGCATCCCCGTCCAGGCTTTGGCCACCGTCGGGTCGGAAGGCCAGCCCTGCAGGTAGGGCTTCCCGCCCGGGCAATCGCGGCCAGGCGTGCCGGTGGGATCCGGTTGTTCAGCCCGGACAATTCCATCGTCCCGGCGAGGCGGACCACTCCATCAAAGGGGGTCACGGCGACCCGGGCCTCGTGGAGATAGAGCGCGTGGCGAATCGGGCGTGGGGGTGGCGTGTACTCCAGGCTGTACCCCTTGCCGGCCTCAATCGGGACTCGTGACCCGGCGAGACGGGCCACCGCCGGCGTCCAGGCCCCGGCGCAGATCAGCACCGCATCAGCCGCCACCCGTCCTGTCGTGGTCTCCACTGCCTCGACGTGCCCATTCCGGTGCTGAATTCCCGTGACGGGTGTGCGATCTCGGAGCGCAACGCCGGTCGCCTTGAGGCGCGCGACGAGAGCCGCGGTAAGGGCCTCTGGACGGAGGTGTCGCTCGCCCGGCAGATAGTAGCCGCCGACCACTGCATCCCCTATCGCCGGCTCTAGCATTCGCAGTTCGTCGTGGTCGAGCGCGGGTGGAAGGTCGTAGCCGAACGCCTGGAGCGGTTCCAGCCCACGGAGGTCATGCTCCAACTCGGCCGCCGACTGGTAGACGAAGACCAGTCCGTCCTCTCTGATGCTGACCGGGATGCCGGCCGCGCCGCACTCCGTCTTCAGCTGGTCGAAGAGCACCATCGTGCGCCGGTTCAGGGCTGCGACTGCCTCCAGCCCCGCCCGGTGATCACGGGCGTTGCAGCGGCGCCAGAAGGCGAGCAGCCACCGAAGGAAGCTCGGATCGGGGCGCGGTCGGACGTAGAGCGGGCTGTCGCGTCGCAGCATCCAGCGCAGAGATGTTCCCATCAGCCCGGGCACAGGCACCGGACCCGACAAGGCCGGCACGATCCAGCCCGCGTTGCCCGCGGAGGCCGCCCCTCCCGGCTCGCCCGCCTCCAGCACTGTTACCCGGCATCCCCGCCGCGCCAACTCCCGCGCCGCGCAGAGCCCGATCACCCCTCCGCCGATGATGGCAACATGCTGCACGTCCACGAGCCTCCTATAAGGAGTGGTTGTAGTGCGGAACGAGCGGTCGTACGAGTGCAGGTTGCTCCCCTTCATCCGGGCGATGGTGCCCAGGGTCATCACGGGAGGAGAGCGGAAGATATTTGGCGCCTTTCGTCAACGCGATGATCACGAGCCTGGCGCCAGACGGTGGAGGCAGATACTCGAGCTGCAGGATGGCCTTGATCAATCGGGACAGATCAGGTGCGTTGCGGATCGCCGTGATCCAGACAATCTCCCAATCAACCGCGAAAGAAGCATGGACGGTGATGTTGCGAAAGGCGACGATGTCGGCCCATTCGACATCCGGATGCCGCGCACGGAATGGTCCGGACAGCCGGGCCGCGGCTTCTCCGATCTCGATCCGCGCCTGCGGCGCCGCACGCCGGAACACCTCGTCGGTGACGAACTCGACGCGCGGCCGGCCGCCGATCATCCGGGCAATGCCTTCCGCAAAATCGATGATGTCGGTCAGATAAAGACGTTCATCCCGCAGCATAGAGGAGGCGCGCCGACGTGAGCACTTCGTCCCGGATGACCGGCTTGAGCCCTCTCTTCGAGACCAGATCCACTGACCGGCCGAGGAGTGCGGTGAGCTCCCGCTGCAATCCCGCAAGTTCGAGGAAGCCGATTTCGGCCTCGATCGAACAACAAATAACACCAACAGGTCAATGTCGCTGTCGGGCTGGACGTCATCGCGCAGCGCCGAGCCGAAGAGCGCCAGTTCGCGCTCCTGGTAGCGCCGGCAGAGCGCGGCAATCTCTACCAGCGGCAGGTCGAGAGCAGGGTTGACCATCGCTGACGCCCGGGGCCGCGCCGCTCCGTCCCCGAGAGTGCCCCACAGGAAGCGGGTGGCCCGCCCCCGCGTCCTATCCCGCCTCTCCGTACCCTCGGGGCAGAAACCAGCCCGAGCCCGGTGTGGCCAGCAGACGGGCGTCTCCCTCCAAGGCGTCGTCGAAGACAGTCTGGCCACGACGCAGGGTGCGGACGACCCGGCCAGTCAGCGTCTTGCCCGCGAACGGTGTCCACTTTTGGCGGTGGAGGAGATCGTCGTCGGTTACTTCCCAACTGCGGGCCGGGTCGAGCAGAACCAGGTCGGCGTCGGAGCCGACCGCGATGGTGCCTTTGCGCGGGTACAGCCCGAAGATTTGAGCCGGGTTGGCGGCGATCTGGCGCACGAACTGACTTGGGTCCATGCCGCGCTGCACCACCCCCCCGTCGTAGAACGCGGGCAGGAGGGTCTGGACGCCCGGCAGGCCGAGCGGCGCCGCGAAGATGTCCTCTTTGCCCGCCTCTTTGCTCGCCGCGGTGAAGCCGCAATGGTCGGAGCAGATCAGATCCACCGTCTCGTCCAGCACGTAAGGCCAGATCGCGTCCACCTCCGCCTGGTCCCGGATTGCCGGTGCGCAGCGGGCGAATCCGCCCAGGCGGACGAGGTCGTCGGTGTTGAGGGAGAGGTATTGCGGGCACGTTTCCACCGTCACCCGCACCCCGCGCGCTCGCGCCTCCGCGACGAGTCGCAGTGCCTCCGCGCTTGCGACGTGGCAGACGTGGACCCAGCAGCCGGTCAACTCGGCCAGGTAGAGCACGGTGTTGACGGCGACCGCTTCGACCAAGGGCGGCCGGGACTCAGCGTGCGCCAGGGGATCCTTCCGATCCGCCGCCTTCATCCGCTCCAGCCCTGCTGCCAGCAGCGCGTCGTGCTCTGCATGAAGGCCATACGGAATCCCGATTTCGGCAATGGCCGTCATCGCGGCCAAAAGCTGCGCCTCGTCCACTGCCGGGAAGGATCGGCTGGAGGAAGCGAGGAAACTCTTGAAGGCGGCTGCGCCCGCGTCGGCCAAGGCCCGCAACTCGGCCGGGTCTTGGGCCGGGGGGCCAATCACCCCGCCCCAGAGCGCCATATCGGTGATCGCGCTCCGCGCCACCTGCTCCCGCTTCGCCGCAAACTGCTCCGCCGTCACCGTAGTCGGGGTCGCCTGTGGCATCTCCACGACGGTGGTGATCCCCCCGGCGACCGCTCCCGCGCCGCCGGTCGCGAACCCCTCCTTCGGGTCAGGGTCGGGGTCCGGCTCCCAGAAGTGGGTGTGGACATCGATCCCGCCCGGCAGCACCAGCAGACCAGCCGCGTCCACCCGCTCATCCGCCGCGAGATCGTGCGCGTCGGCGGTGATCGCGGCGACCCGCTCCTCCTCGACGACCACGTCAGCCCGGAAGCGTCCGTAATCGGTGACGACGGTGCCGCCCTCCACGACGAGGCGTCCGGGCATACGCTGTACCTCCGTAATGGTCCGGGGACAGCAGGCATCGCCGTCCGCACGGCCAACGACTGCGGAGCATCCCAGACGGGGATGGCTCTGAGACCTTGCGCCCCCGGGTCATTCAAGCGGACGCGGACGGACTTACGGCTAGGACCGGAACAACGGGATCCCGACGAGAGGATCCTCTTCTCCGCTTAGTCGATGTCGAACAGCTCACCGAGAAAGTTCTTGCGCTTCTTGCGCGGGTAACCACTGCCCGCTCCGTACCGCTCGGAACCCCGGTACTCCTCGTCAGAGTGCGGAGCGCGGGAGACGTCTCGGTCGTAGGCCCGGCGGTCGTCGTACCGGTCATCGTCGTCCCGCTCGCGGCCACCGGAGAAGGTCGCCGTGCGCTCGATGATCTTGTCCAGCTCGCCGCGGTCCAGCCAGACTCCCCGGCACGTCGGGCAATAGTCGATCTCAATCCCCTGGCGCTCGGACATCACCAGGTTGGTGCCGTCATTGGGGCATTGCATCCTGTTTCCTCCGCTGCTCGCCGGACGCGTTGGCATCCCGCCGTTCGTGACTCCCTCATGATACCCACGTCATGCCTACGTCGAAGCGTCGGTGTCGGTTTTGGACTGGCTGCCGCGGGTCATCAGGAGAAAGGGGGTCTCGACGCCCCGGACGGGACTGGTGAACGTCGGACCGTGGTGAAACCCCAGACGCTCGTAGAGCCCGATGGCCCGGCGGTTGAACGCCGCCACGGTGAGGCGGAACGCGCGAGGAGCGAAGCGCTCGGCGGCGTATGCAAGGCCGGCGACCACGAAGTCTCGGCCCAAGCCTCGTCCCGTGAGATCCGGCCGGAGGCCGAGGCCAATGTCGAGCGCATCATCGTCGTAGAGCCCCGCACGGTGACCGCCGGAGACCTGTCCGCCTGGCCCGAAGCCGAAGAACCCGACCACGAAACCGTCCGCGTCCAGGACTGCCGTGTAGGACGACGCCGGATCAAGCAGGGCGGGAACGTCCGCGGGGTCCAGATTGTAGAAGGCGTCAGGGCCGTCGTACCGCCAGGCCGCCATGGAGCGGGCGTCGGCCTCTGTCATCGGGCGGAAGGTGTAGAGCATAACGACTCACCCCATCTCGGCGTGATCCGCTTCGGCGGCCACCTCGCCAACGGGAAACCCGCCTGCCCGCGCGTGTCCAGGCG
>JALYMD010000724.1 GCA_030773875.1 Chloroflexota bacterium
CTCGCCTCCCGATGCGAGCGCCGGTCCGTATCTCATCCTGATACGTTGCATCGGTTCGCCGTCCCCGCCGGCCGATCCGCGAGCCAAGGAGCCCGCCGGATGGTCATGGCTGTCGAGCGCCTTCCACCCCACAATCTTGAAGCCGAGCAGTCGGTGCTCGGAAGCCTCCTCATCGACCGTGATGCGATCATCAAGATCGCCTCCTACGTCAAGTCGGAGGATTTCTACCAGGGCGCCAACGCAACGATCTACCAGGCCATCGTCGATCTCTATAACCGGCGGGAGCCGACAGACTTCATCACCCTCTCGGACGAGTTGGCGCGGCGCGACAAGCTGGATCAAGTCGGGGGCGTAGCCTATCTCTCAGCGCTCCTCAACGCCGTCCCAACCGCAGTCCACGTCGAGTACTACGGCAAGATCGTCGAGCGCACGGCAACGCTGCGGCGTCTCATCGACGCCGGCTCCCAAATCGTCGCCATCGGTTATCGCGACGGTGTCGACACCGAGGACGCCCTCGACGCCGCCGAGCGAGCGATCTTCAACGTCTCCGAGAAGCGAGCGACGAAAGACTTTCAATCGATCTCCGAGGTCCTCGACCGCTTCTTCGATCAGATCGACTACATGCAGCAGCACCGGGGCGACGTCGTTGGCGTCGCCACGGGCTTCACGGACTTGGATCGGCTTACCGGGGGGCTCCAGAAGTCGGACCTCATCATCCTCGCCGCTCGGCCGTCCATGGGAAAGACGGCCTTTGCCCTCGGCATGGCGTACGGCGCGGCGGTGACCCACGGCAAGACGGTCGGGATCTTCAGCCTTGAAATGTCCGCGGAGCAGCTTGTCCAGCGGCTCCTCTCCACCGAGACCGGTGTCGACTCTCACCGTCTCCGCCTCGGTCACATCGATGACGGCGAATGGGACCGCATCTCGCGCGCCTTTGGCCGGCTTGCCGAAGCCAACATCTTCATTGATGACACCGCCGGTGCTGGGATCATGGACGTACGCAGCAAGGCGCGGCGTCTCCAGGCCGAGCACGGCCTGGACATGGTCATCATCGATTACCTCCAGCTGATGTCCGGCCGCCGGAGCGAGAACCGCGTTCAGGAGGTGTCGGAGATCTCCAGAGGTTTGAAGGGCTTGGCCCGAGAGCTGAACATCCCCGTGATCGCGCTCTCCCAGCTCTCCCGCGCCGTCGAGACCCGATCCGAGCACAAGCCCATGCTCTCTGACCTCCGCGAGTCGGGCTCGATTGAGCAGGACGCGGACATCGTCATGTTTATCTACCGCGAGGAGAAGTACGACGAGGACACGGAGAAAAAGGGGATCGCCGAGATCATCGTTGCCAAACACCGCAATGGCCCGGTTGGCGAGATCAATCTCCGGTTCTTTGACAAGACCGCCCGCTTCGCCGACCTTGAGTTGTACCGGGAGCCGGGGCTGTAACGTGGTCCAGATTTCATTGAGCAGGCGCTCGTGAGCCGACGTTTCAATGGTTTCGTGGTTGCCACCGAACCAGCCGTTGGCGTCCCCCGAGCCTTTTTCGTCGATGTCCTGCCTCAACTTCAAGACCCCGCCGAGATCCACGTTACCTTGACCGCCTTTCGACTCGCGGCCGATGGCGGCGGCATCGAAACGCCGATCAGCGAGGACGCTCTCCTACGGGATCGACCGCTCCGCTCCGCTCTCCGGGTCGTTGGCAGCCCGCGAGAGCCGGACCACCGAATTGGTCTGGGACTCGACCTTGCGGTTGGCCGTGGGACCCTGCTCCGTTTCGCCTCTGAGCACGCCGCCGAGCGACGGGTCTGGTACTATGTCAACACGCCGGTCAACCAGGCACTCGTCGCCGCCATGGCACGCGGCGCCGTTGCGCCGCCCATGGCGCTCTGGCACGACGACGCTGTCCCGACCGTCGAGCCAGAGCGACCGAACGTTTTCCGCCTCTACGAGCAGAACATCGGCCTGCTCACACCCCTTATCGCAGATCATATCGTGGACGCCCTTGAGACCTATCCCGTCGAGTGGATCGAGGACGGGATTGCCGAAGCAGTGACCTACAACCGTCGCAGTTGGCGCTACGTGCAGCGCATTTTGGAGAAATGGGCCACCGAGGGCCGGGGAGCCGGAGTGACGGGGACGAGGGAGCGATGAAGCGCATCGGCGACGTCATGCAGCACATCTCGATCCCCATCGCGCGGGGAACCGTTGCCCCGGAACCGAAGCCGCCCGCCTGTGCCATGTGCCAGGACGCGGGCTTTGTCCGTGGCGACTTCCCGGTGGGTCATCCAAAATTCGGCAGCATCTTCCCCTGTGAGTGCCGGGTGCGGGAGCGGGCGGACCGTCAGCGCGAACAGCTGAGTAGCCTCACGAACTTGGATGCGTTCCAGGACAAGACGCTCGACAGGTTCGATCCGACGGTCCCCGGGGTGGTCAAGGCGTACCAAGAAGCGCTCGACTTCGTCGAGTCTCCGACGCGCTGGCTCTTCCTGCACGGTGGGTGCGGTGTCGGCAAGACCCACCTGGCCGCCGGAATCGCGATCGAGGTGTTCCGGCGGGAGCCGCGTTGGACGGTCATCTTCCAGGTGGTTCCGGATCTGCTCGATCACCTGCGAGCCACCTTTGACCCGAACGCCGGCAGCGGCTACGACGATCGCTTCAACGCCTTCCGGAATGCCAACCTTCTCGTCCTGGACGACCTTGGCACGGAGAACACTACGCCGTGGGCCAGGGAAAAGCTCTACCAACTCTTCAACCATCGATACAACCAGCGGCTGGCGACCGTCGTCACCTCCAACCAGGATCTCCGCCAGATCGAGGAGCGCGTTCGCTCACGGCTCCTGGACCGGGAACTCACTCGTTACCTCGAAATTGACGCGGATGACTTCCGCACGCCCCATCTCCCCCGCCAGATCAGCCCTCGGCGTCGTTAGCCCCTAGCCGCAGCAGGCACCCGCCGGTCCGTTCCTCGCCTACAGCGCCACTATGTAAGGCCCACGTCCCTGCACCTAGGTGGGTTCGAGCCGGCCCCGTGCCACCGTCATTTCGGCGGCCTCAGCGCCGGTGATCCCCCAAACGTACGGATGTGACGCCGAAAGTACCGGTCCCGCCCAGCGGCAGGGTGTAGAATCAGGTGGCAGGGGTTCGCCTTGCGTGTCGCACCGGTGATTCATGCCCGACCTCGGATGGCTTCTCTCCCGGCTGGGTGACCCGCGGGTTATCCTCGATATCCTTGTTGTCACGCTGATCATCTACTGGTTGC
>JALYMD010000725.1 GCA_030773875.1 Chloroflexota bacterium
CGCTCTCGGCGCGGCTCACGCCCTGGACGCGCTCTCCGGTGCGGACCAGCGCGCTCCCAACCTGGCGTCGCGCGATGGCGACGACGGTGGTGACGACGCTGCGTCGCTCGGCTCCGGTCCGGATGGCGGAGATGCGCCGCTCCTGCTCGGCCTCGGCCAGTAAATCCCGGCGTCGCATCTCGGCAACGGCGGAGCTCAAGGTCGGATGGATCTGGTACATGGCGGTCTGCTCCTTCAACGCGGCGGATCTATGGACCCGGCCGTCTGTGATGCGGTGGGTGGACGTCGGACGAGAGCCTCGCCCTGCGAGTTCGCTGCGGGCGGAAAGGCGCAAGTCAGTGGCTGGTCGCATGGTGAAGGCGTCTCCCTGGATGAGCCGGACAACCCGGGCTGGCTTGATGATGGTCAATCGGGTGCGGGCGTGGTCGAGCTTCACCATTGAAGACCTCCTTTCGCGCTGTCCCAGCGAGCGGTCTCGCCGGCTGGCGCCTGGGTACGCGTCGTCCGTCGTCTGATCCCTTAGACCCTCGTCTCCCGTCGTGCGTCGGGCCTCTGCAGCGGTCCGGCGGAGCGATCGGGCATCCCGGGCCCAGTTCGGTGTGGTCGTGGTTGGGGGGCGCCGTGGGCAAAAAGAACCCCGGGTCGGTGGCCGACCCGGGGGACTGGATGCTCGTTCCTGATGTGCGCCGTTCGGCGTCACGTCGTCAGGACAAACTCCTCCCACGGGTGGGCCATGATGGGGGTACCGGCGAGCCAGCAAAAGCTGGTCGGCATGCGATACGCCATCGACGTCCCTCCTTTCCCGTTGGTGAGTAATCGAGCCATCTTAGTCATCCCATCGGCGTTCTGGTGGATGAGGCCGCCTGGTCGTGCCGTTCTGCTCGGCATCGTCAGCAGCGGGCAGGGCCGGACAGCCCTTGCTGTCAAACCCATGCCCATATACCTATCATCGGATCGGGCTTGTGTCAATAGGTCGGGCGGCAATTGACGGCCCGATTGCAAGGTCTCGCCGCAGATAGCCGTCCATCTATCGGCTGAACCAGACTTTAGGGTCGATTGATGTCGTCACATAACCTGCCTCGTGCCCGCACTGGCAGCGTTAGGCCCGGGCCAACGAGCAGGCTCGATCGCGCCGTGGGAAGGCATCGCTCTGGGGCGCATCGAGGGCGAGCGGGAGGAGGTTTCGGGATTTGGTGGTCGACGCGTTAGACCCTGATCGACAGCCCGACGGCGGACCAGGCCGGGGGAAGCGAGGTTTTCAGCTCCCCCGTCGTGTTCAACAGAGGCAGATATTTGCAGAACGTCCGCGAGGACAAGACGGGCAAGAGTTGCTGGAAGCGGGTCGAGCCGGAGGGTGGGTGATGGGGTGCTGGGGGAGAGGGGCCGGTGGTGGTGCGCGATCGGCGCGCTGTGTACGGCTTACACGGGGCCGAGGAGTTCAATCGCGAGGGGTTCAGGGGGGCCAGCCAATTGTACCCGTCACGGGTCCGCCGGGTGGCCAAGCATGCCCGGCGCCGTCACGGGAGCGTTGACCGCCACTTGCAGCGTCACCTCAGCTGCCGCCTTTACCTCAGCCGAGCGGCTCAGGGTCTCCTCCGCTCGCTCGCGGGCCCGCTGGAGCCGGCCAAGCACGCGGGCGCTGAGCTTCGGTGTAGGCAATCCGCGGCTCCATGACGCCGTAGGGTCGACGTGATGGCTGATCGGCAGCACACCATCGCGAGCGAGAGGCCAGTCCTCCCTCCATGCGTGGGCAGCAAGGTTTCATATCCCGCGCCATGCCGTTCCGTGGTACACGCTGGCGCCCAGGTCAGTTGGTCGCAGCGATGACCACTGTCGCCACGAGCACGGCAAGCGCCAGGCAGATGAGGAGGGCATCGAAGAGGTCGATCGACCACCCAACCTCGATGTCCAGATCCTCGTCAAGGTCGGTGTCAGGTTCATCACCGACGTTGGCCCGGTAACCTTGCCTGTTCCGTTGCATCGACGCCGCCTCGCCTGTCCCATCGACGCCTGCACTGGACTGCTGTGCGGCACGGTAACACGCTCGGGGCCTGCCTGGGAGACGGGGGTTCAGGCATCCTCCTCGGGGTTGTCCGCCTGCGTTGTGTAGTCCTGGTGACGCAGGGTATGATCCCGCCCCGTGGCCGCCGCTGGGGCGGCCCGTCGCTTGTCGGGAGGGAACACCCGTGAAACGCCCCGTCGCGCTCGTCGTCGCGCTGCTCTTGCTCGCGCTCCTCGGGCCCGCTGTTGCCCAGGCTCAGGACACCACACCGGCGGCTGGGACGTTCCCGGTCACGCCCGACCCGGCCGAGTGCCAGGTGGAGCCGCGGTCGGCCGAGGAGTTCCTCGCGATCAGCGCCGGGGCCACCCCCACCGTGGCCGCACCGGTTGGGAGCGCGGTTGAGGTCCCGCTCGGGGAGGCGGCCGACGCGGAGACGGTGGCGGCGGTCACCACCACCGTGCGCGAGATCCTGGCCTGCTTCAATGCCGGCGATTTTCCGCGCGCCTTCTCGCTCTTCAGCACCGACGCGATTCGCCAGACCGCAGCGGAGGACCCGCTACCGGAAGAGGAACTGCGCGCCTTCCTGGAGGCGACGCCCGAGGCGTTGCCCGCTGGGGAGCAGACCACCCTTCTCGTGCTCACCGACGTGATGGAGCTGGAGGACGGGCAGGTCGGCGCCTTCCTGGCCACGACCGACGCATTCACCGGGCCGGACACCGTCTACGTCGTCTTTGTCCAAGAAGACGATCGCTGGCTGATCGACGACATCGTTGAGTTTCTCG
>JALYMD010000726.1 GCA_030773875.1 Chloroflexota bacterium
GGACAAGATCGCCCCGGACACCATGCGGCAGAACACACGCCAGAAGGTGCTTAGCCGCCAATCTGAGACATGCCCCGGATGGTTTGCCGATCGCCCGCTGCCAGCCCGTGCCCCCACGGTTTGCGCCAGATGCCGGCTCGCATCTGACGGGCAATCGCCGCATCATCTGCGCCCGCTCGCATGAGGTCACGCAGGTCCACCTCATCTCCGCGCAGCAGGCAGAGGCGAAGCTTGCCGTCAGCGGTCAAGCGCACGCGATTGCAGAACGCGCAGAAGGGAGCGGACACCGGGGAGATAAATCCGATCGTACCAGCCGCTCCACGAATCCGCCACACCCTCGCCGGATCATCGGGCGGAGCCTCGACCTGCTCAAGCGTACCGAAGCGCTCCTCCAGCCTGACCTGGGTCTCCTCGGAGGTCACCAACCCCTCGTCGTGAACGGCACCAACCCCTTCCAGTGGCATGATCTCTAGGAACCGCACCTGCCAAGGGCGCTCAATGGTCAACGCCGCCAGGTCGCCGACCTCGTGCTCATTCTGGTTGCGAACCACGACCGCGTTCAGCTTAATCGGCTGGAGACCAACCGCCTCGGCGGCTTCAATCCCCTGCCACACCAGATCGAGCCGACCGCCACGCGTGAACGCCTTGAACTTCCCAGGTTCGAGCGTGTCGATGCTGACATTGACGCGGTCAAGACCTGCAGCCTTGAGGTCCGCCGCGAGCCGCCCCAACAGCAAACCGTTGGTCGTCATCGAAAGTTCGGTGATGCCCGGGAACGCCTTCATTGCCCGGATGAGCTCGACGATGTGAGGCCGGATCGTCGGCTCTCCACCGGTTAGGCGCAGCTTGGTGAAGCCCAATTCGGCAGCAATACCAACGACTCGGAGCAATTCTTCGTCGGTAAGCAGCTCCTCCCTCGGCTGAAACTTCATGCCGAGCGCCGGCATGCAATAGACGCACCGGAAGTTGCACCGGTCGGTGAGCGAGATTCGGAGGTAGGTCATCGCACGGCCGTAGGCGTCGCGCGTCTGCGTCATCGGTGAGGCGGCAAGATCAGAGGGAAAGCGGCGCGACGTGGGGAGCATGAGGACCACGGAGAGACTCCTAGGGTCGACCGTCGGTGACGACCGCGAGACCTTGGCGAAGAGGCTTTAGCCAACCATTGACTATCCCAACCCACACACTACCATCGGCCGTCGGTCGCGGTCAAACGAGCATGAACGAGGCGCCGCACGGTGGCAGGGCGCGGCCGTCATTGCGTAGCCCGGCGCGCCGGACTATGCCTCCCATACTAATGGTCCACCCGGTAACGAACGACTGATGGAACCCGGAGGGCGACCACGGCAGCAGCCGCGACCGATCCGAGGCCACCGATCACGACCGAGGCCACCGGGCCGATGAGCGCGGCGGCGAGGCCGGCCTCGAACTCCCCGAGCTGCGGCCCACCCATCGCAAAGGTTGAGTGGGCGGCAGCGACACGACCGCGATAGTCGTCCGGCGTGGCTAGGCTGCGAAGCCCATGCCACCAGGCCATGCTTGCCGCGTCGGCAGCCCCGCTGATCGCCAGCGCTGCCACTGCCGCCCACACGGTTTTGCTAAGGCCGAACCCGGCGATCGCCAAACCGTAGACGGCGACCGCTGCCAGCACGCCGGCGCCGGGACGGGCAGGAGGCCGAAGCGCACCCATCAACACGCTCCCCACGACGGCGCCGGCCGCGGGCGCGGCATAGAGGAGGCCGAGCCCCTGGGCATCGAGGCCGAGGATGTCAGCAGCAAAAACCGGTAGTAGCGCGGTACTCGCACCGAAGAACGTGGCCAGGAAATCAACGGTCATCACGCCCAGGAGAACGGGTGCCCTGCGGAGAAACCGAAGGCCATCGAGCGCGGCAGCAATGCCGCCCTTGACAACTGAAGCGACCGTCGGACGGACTCGCATCGCCAACACCGCCCCGATGACCGCGAGGAACGAGACCGCGTCCAGGCCGTAGGCGACCGCAACACCGAAGGAGGCGATGACCACACCGGCAACTAAGGGACCCCGTGTGCAGATTTCGGGGTCAGTCGAGGAGGAGGACGAGTTGGAGCGGCTCGTTGCCGCGTTGGACGTTGAGGAGGACGGCGACGGTGTGGCTGAGGACCGT
>JALYMD010000727.1 GCA_030773875.1 Chloroflexota bacterium
CGTCGTGAGGGCACCAGCCGCGATGGCCGACCACCGCAGCACGTCACGCCGGGTTACCTGGGGGGCGTTCTTCCGCAGCGCTCGCCGGAGTTGCTCCAACTCCTCGCGCTCAACCTCGGTTGGTACAGGCTCGTTCCGCTGATCGATCATCGGTTGTTTCTCCTCACCCGATCACGTGCATCGGTGCACACCCTGCACACCGTCCTTGCCATTCCACGTACCCAAACCTCGGTCGCCAACCTCCCCTCGTCTTCCGTAACGTCTGGATAAGCATCCATCGACGCGCAACCGTGGCCTCACCCCGCTCAGGACGTCGACCACGCCGGATTCCCCTCGTCCTGCGCACCAAGACCGATTGAGATTCGGAAGGCGTCCATGGTGCATTGGTCGGCCCTCAGGAACGCCAGCCAGTCGAAGGTGTGCTTGGCGAGGTCGAGAACGATCGCCGTTTCGACCCGCTCAACCCCCTCGATTTGGGCCAACTCTTTGGTAATGAACTCGTGCAGGTGGCGCATGCTTGGGAAGGAGGCTTCCAGCAGGATGTCGTAGGGCCCCGTCGTGGCCGCCAGCCAGCCTACCTGGATCAGGTTTACAAGGGCACGCGTGGCCGTGGCGTTGCGGGCCAAGTCGAGCGACAAACCCATGATCACGTGAACCGGTAGCCCCATGCGCTCGTGATTGGCGATCGCCACAATTTTGATGAAGTCGTCGCGCCGAAGCCGCTCGATCCGGCGGCGGACAGTCGACTCCGGTAGACCGAGCTCTCGGCCGATCCCGGAGTTCGACCGCCGACCGTCTTTCTGGAGCAGTCCGATGATGCGCAGATCGGTCTCATCAAGGTCAACATCGGAAACGGCGTTGCCGACCATTACCACCCACCCGGTTGATTCGCGCCACCATCGAAATTCGCCGCGAACCCTACCAGGAGGAGGCGAAATTCGTCAACACATCCGAAGGAGCCAACGTGGCGTCTGTCGGTCCTGTGGCTCTGGCTCTTCGAGAGTTGACTGGCATGCTAGAGCAGGGTCACCCACTGCCCCCAGCCTCTGCCTCCTCACCGCTCGGGCGGCGCAACCCGGTCAACCGGACAGCTTGCTCTGCGTCGATCTCCGGTCGAACATCCGCCGACGGGCTGGACACTTCCTCAACCGCGAGCGCTAGGGCAACGCAAAGGGATACCGTCGCCTGCCCACCCAGACCTCCGACCAGAAATCAAGGCGCAGCAATCGCCACCCAGCAGCGCGGGAAGTTGCGGCCCCGGCCAGGCGCCAGATCCAACCTTGCTCGCCGATGAAGTGCATCAGGTCCGACAGGCTGGTCGCGTGGATACCGATGCGGTTCAGGCGGTCACGGACGGCCTTGGGAGGTGGTCAGTTCCCCGAGCGAACCGTGCAGCTGGAGGGGCGGGCAGAGATGGTAGCTTCCGGTTTCTCATGATTTTGTGGAAACAGTTGCAGCCAGCTCGCGCAGCACCTCGGTAGCTGCGTTCATTACCTCGCCCAACCGATCAATCCAGGCTTTCTGGTACGACGTTTCACCTTGACCGGTGCGCCCGGCTCCCCATCTGCCCAAAGTCATCGAAGTATCTGTTTTCAGGATGGCCTCTTGCAGCTCAGAGGTCGGACGCTCGCCGAGTAGGGCAATGGTGCGAGAGACATGGAGAGTCGATCGAGCAACGCCTGCATGCATTGCGTCCCAGTCATGCTGAGAGAGGTTGAGAATGCCCATGACGTATCCAGGTCAAGGGCGACTCGTGACATCCGCCAAGACGGGACCACCCCCCTTCCTCACAGAATCTGAGAGCTAGAACAGGGTCAGACACGAGCTGATGCTAGGGCGGCCTTTCCTGCAAAGAACCTCTGCGACCGGAACGTTTACAAAGCCACCAACCGCCTCCATAGCCGCTCGGATAGCTCTTTGCGTGATCGCTTGCTCCATGTTCTGCCATCGGCGCTGCTGTGCCTGCTCGAGCCATCGCTCAACGACCGAGACAGTCACCAGCAACAACGCGAAACGCCGCCCCGAAGGGCGGCGCTCTACGAGGAGGAATCTTGCCCCGATCCTGTCTCGCCCCCGCATCCTAGCAAACCCGCCGCGACATGCAAGCGAACGGCCCCGAGCCGGAGCCCGAGGCCGTGGTGGGACTGATCCAACCCCTCTATGGGGCTACGGCGTCGGTGTGCTCTCGCCCTCCTCACCGCCGCCTGTGAACTCGATAACCTCGTCGGCGAGCCAGCGGTCACCCTGCTGCTCGAAGATCGCATAGACGGTGCTGAGGGTCCCTTCGCTGCGGTCGACGACAAAGGCCCCGACCCGCCCATCGGCCAGGAGCATCACGTCGGTGATGGCGACGATCTCGCCCACCTCGCCCTCGGCCCCCGCCTCGGGCGTCGCCTCCAGGAAGACGCGCACGTCCTCCGGCGTCTGCCCCGGCTCGGGGCCAAAGCTACGCACCAAGTCGTCGGTGAACAGCGCGGTGGCGCGAGGGAAGTCCCCGGCCGCGAAGCAGGAGAAGATCTCGCTCACGGTTGTGACAATGGCGGCAACAGTCTCCTCATCTGCCGGAGAACCAACAGGGATGGTCATCTCCGTCAGCGCCCCGCCGGCCTCCCCGCTCGCCTCGGTCGCCACAGGCACAGCGACAGCGCCGACGTCCGCCTCCTCGTCCACGTCCACCGGGGCAGCGACTGGGCTCGCCTCGGTCGTCCCCCCCTCGGCCATCGGGCTCGCCTCAGTCGTAATGGGGCTGCCTTCCACCGCAAACCAGAGCGCGAGCAGTTCGTCGGTCAAGCGCGGTGTGACCTGGCACCCGGTGGGGTCGGGGGTGATGGGGAACTGGTCGGCACCCCCTCCCGCCCTAGGCTCCTGGGCCAGGGCCGCCGCAGGACCGACAAGGACAAGCGAGAACAGCACGACCGCTATCGCAACCAGGCGTCCCACGGGCATTTCCTCCCACCCAGCGACGGGCCCCCCACCGGCGGCCGCAGACCGGCATCCTACACGCATCGCTACGACCACACAACGCACAGCGGACGGCCCCGAGCTGTCCTGGATCAGCGCCCCGTCGGACGCGGTCGTGTAGGCGAGGGAGCGGTTGAAGGCGACGTAGGACAACGTGACGCCGGTGAGCCCCATCAGCGCCAGCGTTCCAATCGGCTGCGGCCGCAACCACACCGTTGAGCCGCCTTGGGGCTACGTCCACGGCACCAGGATGGCGGAGGCGAGGGTGAAGCGAAGCAAGCCGAGCAGTTCGCTCCCAGTGGGAGCCAATCAGCGTCAAGCAACGCTGAAGAATCGCACTACTTGGCATTGAAGAGGACACTGCTGCTCGCCGCCATACGTCAATTCGGCTGAGGTGGACCTGAGAATGGCCCAGCCTGTTGAAAAAGTCGGACCGTGGTCTCCGTGTGCGCCCTGACAGGGTCCGGAGGCCCCGGTTTACCCCGATTCCACCCCTCGCCAGCATGCCGAAAGGGTTCGGACGCTCCGCCTGAGGAGTTTTTCAACAGGCTCGGCCGTTATCAGGGGATGGTCTCCCTGCTAGCATCGGTGCCGAGGAACAGACATCGGCACCGGCCCCGGGCATCGCGCTTGAGATCGTTCGCTGTCCTGCATGAGCGGCTAGCAGGCCTGGCGCACCGCGGAGTGGCATGGCATCTGCAGGACAGGAGGGTGGAACCTGGGGCAGACCCGCGACGGAGCGGCCAGGGCGAACACCGAGCGGCTAGGAGGATCTGGGTATGGACCGCACCAATGAGCAGTGGACCTTCGCCGAGGGAAACGATGTCGTCGGCTCCGACGGGGAGAAGGTCGGGAAGGTGGTCGGCGTCCACCAGAACTACATCGTCGTCGAGAAAGGCTTCTTCTTTCCCACCGACTACTACATTCCCACCAGCGCGGTCGCCGACTACGACGGCGAGCGGATCACCCTCAACGTGACCAAGGATGCCGCCCTCGATCAAGGATGGGACACCGCCCCGGCCGACGACGCGGCCTACACCACCACCACGACCGACACCGTCGGTACGACCGACATCTATGCCGACACCGACGCAACGGACACCGACGCCACCGAGACGGAGACGTACGCAAGCGGCACCCAGAGGAGAGCGTCGACCCGCGTCGAGGGCGACGAGGTGCTGCGCGTGCCGGTCCACGAGGAGGAGTTGTCGGCCATCACGCGCGAGCGGGAGGTCGGTGAAGTCCAGATCTCCAAGGGCGTGGTCGCGGAGGAGCGCGTGCTGGAGGTCCCGATCGTCGAGGAGCGCGTCCGGGTCCAGCGGGTGGCGGTGGATCGCGAGGCCGGTGCGGACGAGACGGCCTTCCAGGAGGGCACCATTGCCGTGCCGATCCGCGGCGAAGAGGTCGAACTCCAGAAGCGCGTCCGCGTTGCGGAGGAGATCGAGATCGCGAAGGAGGCGGTGCAGCACACCGAGCAGGTGGCCGGCACGGTTCGTCGTGAAGAGGTCCGCGTCGACGATCGCGGGGTGGAGACGACCGGCACGGTCCGCGCAGCAGGCACCACGGACACCACCACCACCGACGCCACGGTCGACGAGGGGCGCGAGCGCCGCTGATCCCAGTCGGCGGGGACGAGGAGATCCGAAGCCCGTAGGCTTTGATGCGCCGCGACGAGACGCAGGCAGGAGGTGCGACGATGGACCAATTGCTGGGAGGGCTCTTCGGGGGCCAAGATGATGACGCTGACCGCCGGCGCGGGCGAGCGTAGGACTTCGTCAGCCGCTACGAGCAGGGGCCGCCGTACGAGGGCATCTCCGACGAGGAGGCCTACCACAACTACCGCCAGGTGGCGGGTCAGCTCCCCCCGCAGGAGTACGAGGAGTCGGCCGCGGAGGCGTTCCAGCGGCTGAGCCCGCAGGAGCGGATGCAGGTCGCGCAGCTGCTGCAACAGCGAGCCGGCGGCCAGTTCGGAGCCTTCCAGGGTGATGACCCGCGCGAGTTGGCCCGGATGACGTCCCAGTATCGGCAGCAGGATCCCGGCGGTCTGGCCGCCCTGTTCGGTGGCGGCGGGGGCGGGGGAGGTGGCATGGGGGACATGCTCAGCAACCCGCTCGCCAAGGCAGCCCTCGGGGGCATCGCCGCCATTGCCATGAAGCGGATGATGGGCGGTCGGTAGGCGAGCTGACGTTCCCTGCCCCGGAATCCTCGATGATCTCGTTGCTTCGGGCGGCTCACAGCGGTGGCAGGCGCCCGTGATCCGGAGCACGGCGTGGCTGTGCGGCGGGGCGGCGCTGCTTGCGGTGAGCCTGTTCTGGCTGGTGCGCGGGGCGCTGATCGACGACGCGCACATCACCCTTTCCTACGCCCGGAACCTGGCAACCGACCTGCACTGGGGCCTGATCCCGACCGAGCCGGCAAACTCGGCCACTTCCCCGCTGAACGTCCTTCTCCTCGGGAGCGCCACCGCCCTGCTCCGGCTTAGCGGCGGCGTCCACCCGGTCTGGGGGCTCGGGGTAGTCTGCGTCGGCTCCGCGGTGGCGCTGGCCTGGGGGTGGA
>JALYMD010000728.1 GCA_030773875.1 Chloroflexota bacterium
TCCGCCTCGCCGGCACCAACGCCGAGGAAGGCCGGGCCTCCCTTGCGGAGGCAGGGCTGACCGCCGTTGACACCATGGACGAAGCCGCGGCACAAGTCGTCGCC
The DNA here is from genome assembly GCA_030773875.1 of Chloroflexota bacterium. Next base: position 105 of record JALYMD010000728.1, read on the forward strand.
GCGGCCGCCTAACGAGTCGAGGAGTCGAGCGCGTGAGCATCCTGGTCGATCGCGAGACCCGCCTGCTGGTCCAGGGCATCACCGGACGCGAGGGATCCTTTCACACGACCCAGATGGTCGAGTACGGCACGAACGTCGTCGCCGGGGTAACGCCTGGCGGGCGCGGCAAGACCGTTGCCGGGGTGCCGGTCTTTGATACGGTGGCGGATGCGGTGGCTGAGACGGGGGCCAACGCTTCCATTATCTACGTGCCCGCCCGATTCGCCCCGGACGCGGTGTACGAGGCCGTGGACGCCGGGATCCCCTTCGTCGTCTGCATCACCGAGGGTATCCCTGTCTCGGACATGGTCCCCGTGGCCGCCTACGTCAAGGCGAAAGGCGCCCGCCTGCTGGGTCCGAACTGCCCAGGCCTCATCACCCCTAGCGAAGCCAAGGTCGGGATCATGCCGGGCTCTATCCACGCGCCCGGTCCGGTAGGGCTCGTGTCCCGCTCCGGCACTCTCACCTACGAGGTGGTGGACGCCCTCACCCGCGCCGGACTTGGGCAAAGTACCGCCGTTGGGATCGGCGGCGACCCGGTGATCGGGACGTCGTTCGTCGATGCGCTGCGCCTCTTCCAGGACGACCCGGCGACGGAGGCCATCGTCGTCATCGGTGAGATCGGCGGCAGCGACGAGGAAGATGCAGCCCGGTTCATCGCGGAACACGTGACCAAGCCGATTGCTGGGTTCATCGCCGGGCGGACTGCCCCGCCGGGTAAGCGGATGGGACACGCCGGCGCCATCATCTCCGGCGGCACCGGCACTGCCGCCGAGAAAATCGCCGCACTGGAAGGGGCAGGCGTTCGCGTCGCCGAGAGCCCGTCGCAGGTTCCGGGGTTACTTCGGGAAGCAATGGTGAGCTAACGCTGTGTGGGCTTCTCCAAGCCCCACCGACGATTGCTCGGAATGATGTCTCTCGAAGATGGACTTCAAGGTTCGCGGGCCAGTGAAACCAGTCACTGGCCCGCGAATGCTTGCCCGGATAATGGATATTGCAGGTCGCGGATCGAGCCTACAGGAAGAGTTTGACGAACCCCCAGCCGAGGCCGCCAACGACGAGGACGAAACCGACCGGGAGTGCGACACCCATGACCGATTCGCGCTCGAATCCCAGCCCGTAGACCCCAGTCAGTTCCTTCACCCGGTTGATCAACCCGCTCACCATCCGTGGACTCCCATGCATCCAGCCGTGCGGCTGCGGTGTATGAAACCGCAGCCCTGCTCGAGACGAGGCGTTCCCTGCGCTCGATCATAGCGCACCGGTCGCGCCCGCAACAGCGGCCAAAGCTCCCGTCAGGCATCCACGCCGGGGCTAACCCCCCGGCCCTGTCTCTGCGGCAGACGTTTCGGAAGGGCCGTCGCCATTTGACGGCAGATTTCGCATCGCCGGGAAGAGGATGACGTCCCGGATGCTTGGTTGATCCGCGAGCAGCATCACTAAGCGGTCGATGCCGATGCCAATCCCGCCGGTGGGCGGCATACCGTACATCAGGGCGTTCACGAAGTCTGCGTCAATCGGCATCGCTTCTTCATCGCCAGCTTCGCGGTCTTGCTGCTGCTCTCTAAAGCGAGCCAATTGATCAAGCGGATCGTTCAGCTCGGTGAAGGCATTGGCGAGTTCGCCGCCGCCGATGTAGAGCTGAAACCGCTCGACGTGGGAAGGGTCCTCCGGCTTGCGCTTGGCGAGGGGAGAGAGCGCGACCGGGTAGTCGATCAGGAACGTTGGACGGATGAGTTTTGGGCGGACGAACTGCTTGAGCAACTCGTCCACGATCCGCGGCCACACGGTATCTGAAGGAATGTCAGCGCCGGCGGCTCGGGCGGAAGCGAGCAGGTCGGCCTGCTCGGGGTGGGCAGCGTAGTCGACACCCGAGGCATCACGGATCGCCTCTCGCAGGGTGAGCCGGGGCCACGGCGGTGTCAGGTCGATCTCATTACCGTTGAAGGTCAAGCGTGGCGCGCCAAGCACCTCCGTGGTGGTCTTGACTAGCAGCTCTTCCGCCACCTCCATAATCGTTTCATAGTCCGCGAAGGCCTCGTAGAACTCCAGCATGGTGAACTCAGGGGAGTGGTTCCGATCGATCCCCTCGTTGCGGAAGTCCTTCGAGATCTCATAAA
>JALYMD010000729.1 GCA_030773875.1 Chloroflexota bacterium
GGGGCCCACGGTGGCGGTTGCCGGCACTGGGCAGACGTGGATCGTGGCGCCGCCGAACGCGGGCACGTGATCGGCCAGGGCGGCCTGCACCCGTTCGACGATCGCATGCGATTCCAGCACCGAGAGGTGTGGATCCACGGTGACGTGCAGATCGGCGTGGATCTTGTGCCCAAGCCAGCGTGCCCGTGCTTGATGGACATCGTGGACGCCGGGGACATGCAACGGGGCATGTTCGACCTCGGCAAGGATGTTCGGCTCGATCCCGTCGAGCATCCGCAGGAACACCGCCTTTGCCGCATCCCGGACAATGAAGAGGATCGCGACCGTGATGAGGAGGCCAACGAGCGGGTCGAGGATGGGAACGCCGACGGCGACCCCGATGGCGCCAATCAGAACCGCGAGCGATGTAAAGCCGTCCACCCGAGAGTGCTGTCCGTCCGCAATTAGGGCAGCCGAGCCGATCTGTCGGCCAACCCGCATACGGAAGATCGCCACGGCTTCATTGCCGACGAAGCCAATCAGGGCCGCGGCTACGACCCACCAGAGGTGAGTGACCGGCTGTGGATCGATCAGCTTCCGAATGGACTCATACGCGGCGACGCAGGCCGAGAAGAAGATGAGTCCGACGATGATGACGCCTGCAACATCCTCGGCGCGGCCGTACCCATAGGTGAAACGGCGATCCTGGACGCGGCGCTGCAGGGCAAAGGCAATCCAGAGCGGAATGGCTGTCCCCGCGTCGCCGAAGTTATGGATCGTATCCGCGAGCAGGGCCGTCGAGCCGGACAGCAGGACGATGACAACTTGGAAGAGCGCCGTTGCGCCCAACCCAAGCAGCGAGACCTTGAGCGCCCAGATGCCGTGCTCATTGGTCGCCATCGCGGTATCCACCTTGTCGGCGACGTCGTGTGAATGAGCGAAGGTGTGACGCAGCCAGCCGAGGAGGCCGCTACCGTGGTCGTGGTGGTCGTGACCGTGGTGGTCATGGGGGTGGTCGCCGTGGTGGTTGTGCATGCCCGTTCGGTCTCCCTCCCCTGACCGAGACGATCGTGCGGCAAGTGTAGCAAGGGCTGTTCACCTAGTAATCATTCACCCGAGGACGGAGGAAGCGACAGTTGGCCGGGTCGTCACGACGGTGTCTCCCGTGTCGGGGCGATGGGGTGCCGTCCCCTATGGCTCAGCAACCCTGGTGGCGGTCCATGCCGTTCACCGCCACCGACGATTCTTCGTCTGCGCACGAGCCGCATACCTTGTCGTCGTCTGGCTAGTGGTGGTGTGCTTCGTGGGCATGGGGAATAGCCGTCGCCGCCGGGCGTCGGGCCGGCACGAGGCAGGCGTGTCGGCCCTCTGGCGAGTCGAGGGAGCAGCCTCGGAACGGATTGGTCGCGCCCGATGCTTCTTCCGGCTGCAGGGTGACGTGCGCGATACCGAAGCGCTCGCGCACCAGCTCCGACAGATCGGACAGCACGGTCTGCCACGCTCGTCGGCCGGAAACCTCGACATGGCTACTCATCGCGACGAACCCGGAGGTGACCGTCCAGACATGCAGGTCGTGGACACCCACCACGCCATCGACCCCGACCATCGCACGGCGCACCTCTGCCGGGTCGACGTGCACGGGTGTCGCTTCCAGCAGCACGTCGACCGACTCCCGGAGCAGGCGCCAGGAGCCCCAGAGGATGAGGAGGCCAATGCCGGCGGAGAGGAGGGGGTCGGCGAGATACCAGCCCGTGGCCAGCATCACGAGGGCGGCGACGATGGCTCCCACGGAGCCCAGCATGTCGCCGACGACGTGGAGAAACGCCCCGCGGGTGTTGAGGTCGTGCGGGTGGTCACCGCCCCGGGAGAGGATCCACGCCGAAACTGCGTTCGCGGCAAGACCGGCAAAGGCGACGATTAGCATCGGGGCACTGTCGACCGCTGGTGGATCTCCGATTCGCTTGAACGCCTCCCAGAAAATGTAGATCGAGATTGCCACGAGGCTCGCGGCGTTGAGCAGGGCGG
>JALYMD010000730.1 GCA_030773875.1 Chloroflexota bacterium
GAGAGCCGCCCGCCAATCACCTGCGAGCCGCCGTACCAGATCACCAGCAGGGTGCCGAGGTTGGCGAAGAGGAAGACCAGCGGAAAGTTGTTCGAGAAGGTCCGCACTGCCACCAGGTTGCGGTCCAACAGGGCGTCGTTGACTTCCCGGTAGCGGGCCGTCTCGAAGTCTTCGCGGGCGAAGGCGCGGATCGTCCGGATCCCCTGCAGGTCCTCCTGGAGGACGGTGGTCAGGCGTCCCAGCGCCTGCTGCACCTGCCCGAAGAGGGGGCCGATCTTGCGCACGAAGCTCAGCAGCACCGCGAAGATCACCGGCACGGTCAGGAGCGAGACCAGCGCGAGCCGCCAGTTCAGCTCCACCAGCAAGACCACGGTGCCGATCAGCATCACGGCCGCCGCCGCGAGCTGGACCACCCCGGCGCCGACGAAGCCGCGGATCTGCTCGACGTCGTTGGTGAGGCGGGTCACGAGCTGACCGGTCTGGACGCGGTCGTAGTAGGCAAAGCCGAGCCGTTCGATCTGGGCGAATAGGGCGTCCCGTAAGTCGTAGGCGACCCCCTGCGACGCCCGCTCCGCGAGGTAAGCCTGGAGAAAGGTGAACAGGCCCCGCAGCACAGCGACCGCGACCAGTCCGATCACAGCCAGGACCACCGACCGGCTCTCGCGCCGCTCGATGCCCTCGTCGATGGCGAAGCGGATCAGTTGGGGCGAGGCCAGGTTGGTGGCCGAGACGAGCAGCAGCGCCACCAGCGCACCGAGGGCGTCCCGCCGGTAGCGCGGCAGGTAGGCGAGGGCCCGCCTCAGGGACTTGCCGCCCCCCGGCGTGGGCTCGAAGCCCCCGCGAAATCCGCCCCCCGTCCGCTGCGCCATGCCCTAGCCCCGAGTCAGCAGGGAGCCATTGAGGCAGAGATGCGAAGTCGGCTCACGGTCAACTCTTTCTGCTGCCCTCAACGTCGCGCGAGTCATCGTTCGTCTCTCTTCGGCCACGATCTGCCCCACGGTTCTGGAGGATCGGATCGTCTAAGACCCGGCGTCCGATCCGAGCGCCGCGCGCATCGTCTCCGCCGCGATCTCCTGGAGGAGAACCAGCGGCTTGGGAAGCGGGTCTTGCCAGAGCCACTCGGCTCGCATCCAGAATCCGGGCAAGGCAACCGAATGGTAGCGCCCGTCGGCGTCCGGCAGGATCGCCTGATATCGCCCTTCGGCGGTGAGGGCGTACAGATCCACCCGCTCCTTGCCCGGGCGGGGATCAATGACCCAGTATTCTCCGATTCCTGCTTCCTGGTACTCGTAGAACTTGTCGGCGCGATCCCGTGCCACGCTGCTGTCTGAGACCAACTCCACCACCAAGTCCGCGGGGCCGTCGAGGCGAGCGGCCGATAACCGGGACGCATTTGCCTTTGCCACGAAGAGCAGGTCCGGCTCCCGGGATGAGCCCCGCGGCTCGAGTCGCATCTCCACCGGCGCGACCAGCACCTCGCCAAGATTCCGCAGGTCCGCGTACAAGCCAAGCAGGTAGTGGAGCAAACTGACCAACCGCTGGTGGCGAATGGACGGCGGCACGAAGACGGTCACCTCCCCGTCCACCCACTCAGCGTGGATGTCCTCGTCCGCCCAGGCCAGGAACTCGTCGTAGGTCATCTTGAGCCGTCGTTCGGCGAGCTCCGGGGTGGTGATCGTCTGCTGCGACATGGCCTACGCCTCGCATGATTCTCGGTGCTCGCGCCGCTTGCCCTTCCAAGGGTAGACCAGACCACGCCCAAGCGCACCCGCCCGTTCAGGCGGGTGCCCCCGGGCGAACCGGGCGTGTGCTACATCCGCGCCGGCGCCAGACGGGGTTTCCCGGATCCGCTGTCGGTGCCGCGACGAGCGGTTGAATCGGTGGTCGCGAGCGCCGTGAAGGGGCACGGCAGGCGGTCCCCCGATGGGGTGCTCCTCTGGCGTGCAGGGGACGGGCGTCCATAGGGCGAAATCACGAGGCCGCGGCCTCGTTCCCGCGGTGCGCCGCCCGCGCCCGGTCGTAGGAGAGGCGGAAGAGGGCGATGGCGCCGGGGACGGATTCGAGGCCGAGCATCCAATAGCTGACCCAGCCCGATTCGGGCGGGACGTGGTGGGGCTGGGCCTTGCCCTCGGCGACCAGTTGCTCGCGGATCCGGACGGGAAAGGGCAGATCGGCGAGGCGGTCGCCGTGGAGGTGACCGATCTCCCGTTTCCCGAGCCGGAACTCGGTGCCGCCGAACCGGTGCGGCGCCTCCTCGACGCCCTCCCAGCTCAGCACCTCCCGCCGGATCTGCTCGCCGATGCCCTGCGTGGCTATCTCCATGGCGTCCATCCTTGCTCGGGGCGGATCGGTCCGCCTCCTACTCCTAGTCCGACCCGCCCGACTCCGCGCCCTCGATCGCCATCACCAGCGTCTCCAGGTCGTGGGAGGCGTCGTGGCGGCGGCCGTTGACGAAGAAGGTCGGGGTGCCCTGGACACCACTGGCAACGCCGCCTTCAAGATCCGCCTGGATGCGGGGCGCGTGGGTGTGGGCGGCCAGTTCGTGCCCGAAGCGGGCGGGATCGAGATCCAGCTCGGCGGCGTAGGCGGCGAGGCTGACCGCGTCCAGGGACCGCTGGCGGGCAAAGAGGGTCTCGTGCATCTCCCAGAACCTGCCCTGGGCGTTGGCGGCCTCCGCCGCTTCGGCGGCGCGCTGGGCGTGGGGGTGGATCTCCCGGAGCGGGAAGTTGCGAAACACGTACCGCAGATCGTCGCCGAGCCGCTGCCGCAGGTCGCCGACAACCGGCAGCGCCCGCGCGGTGTAGGGGCATTCGTAGTCCCCGTAGAGGACCAGGGTGACCGCTGCATCCTCCGGGCCGAGGGTGTGATCAACGGGGCCGACCGGGACCGCCAGCCGCGCCGCGTCTCCGTCGTTCAAGGCCATGGCGTCCATCCTTTCCGCAGGGCGTCCTTGCGCGTGGGGCAGCGGTCTCACGGCGGGAGCGCCGGCCGGACCGGACCGCCGCTAGTGCAGGTTGCTCAGGTACTGGTGGATGAAGGAGACGGCGATCGAGCCTTCGCCGACGCCCGAGGCGACGCGCTTGACGGAGCCGTGGCGGACATCGCCGGCGACGAAGATGCCGGGCACGCTCGCTTCGAGCAGGAACGGATCGCGGTCCGCCGTCCAACCTTTGGGCCGCTTGCCGTCGCGCATTAGGTCGCGCCCGGTCAGGATGAAGCCGCGCTCGTCCCGCTCCACCACCCCGTCAAGCCAACCGGTGCCGGGCTGGGCGCCGATGAAGATGAAGAGCGCCGAGGCGCTGAGCGTCTCGGTCTCGCCCGTCCTGGTGCTGCGGACGGTGACCCCTTCCAGGTTGCGCTCCCCGTGCGCCTCCGCCACCTCCGTGAAGGGGCGCACTGCGATGTTGGGCGTCTCGGCGATCTGGTCGATCAGGTAGCTGCTCATCCCCTTCGCCAGCCCTTCGCCGCGCACCAGCAGCGTGACCTGACCCTCGTAGCGTGAGAAGAACATCGCGGCCTGGCCCGCGGAGTTGGCGCCACCGACGATTAGCACCTGCTCGTCCCGGCAGGAGATCGCCTCGGTCATCGCGGCCCCGTAGTAGACCCCCGCCCCGGTCAGGCGCTCGATCCCGGGCGCCTCCAGCTTCCGGTAGGCGACTCCGGTGGCGATCATCAAGGCGTGGCAGGCCAACTCGCTGCCATTCCCTAGGCGCAGGTAGCGGTAGGGATCCTCGACCCGGACCGCCTCGGCCGACTGGGGGGTGAGCACCTCCACCCCGAAGCGACGCGCCTGGTCCAGGGCCCGGCGGGAGAGATCGGCACCGCTGAGGCCGCTGGGAAAGCCGAGGTAGTTCTCGATCCGCGAGCTTTGCCCCGCCTGCCCGCCGGGTGCGTTGCGCTCGACCATCAGCGTCTTCAAGCCCTCGGAGGCACCGTAGACCGCGGCGGCCAAGCCCGAAGGGCCGCCTCCGACGATGATCAGGTCGTAGAAGGGCAGCTTTGCCTGCGTCTGGAGGCCGATCTTCTCCGCGATCGCGACGTTGGTCGGGTCGGTCAGGTGGGAGCCATCCGGGAAGAGCAGCAGCGGGAGGGCCATCCTCTCGACACCGGCCAGCTTCACCAGATCCTCAGCCTCAGGGCTGCCCTCGATGTCCAGCCAGCGGTAGGGCACCTGGTTGCGGGCCAGGAAGTCCTTGACCCCGTGGGATTTGGGCGACCAGCGGTGGCCAATCACGCGCAGGCCGCCGAAGGGCGGATGGAAGCCGGCGTCCCAGTCGGCGAGAAGGTCGTCCAGTACCGGGTAGAGGTGCTGCTCCGGCGGGTCCCAGGGCTTGAGCAGGTAGTGGTCGATCCGGACCGAGTTGATCGCCCGGATCGCGGCGTCCGTGTCGGCGTAGGCGGTGAGAAGGACCTTCTTCGCCTGCGGGAAGAGGGCGATGCCCTGCTCCAAGAACTCGACGCCGCTCATGCGGGGCATCCGCTGGTCGGCCAGGAAGAGCGCGACCGGCTCGTTGCGCAGCTTGAGCTGCTCCGTCGCCTCCAGCGCGGTCGCCCCGGAGTCGGCGGCCA
>JALYMD010000731.1 GCA_030773875.1 Chloroflexota bacterium
TGAGGAGGGGGTGATTGCTATCGACCTCTTGGCCCTCAACCGCCGTGATCACGTCGGCGACCTCGATGCCTGCTTCCTCCGCCGGTCCCCCGGCGACGAGGTCGGCCACGCGGTGGCCCGACCCAGCAGGGGCGCTCTCGATGCCAAGGAACGGTCGTGCTACCTCACCGTCCTCGATGAGTTCCGTCGCGATCTCCATGACGGCATCGATATCGATGGCAAAGCCGACCTGTTCGCCTGCGGTGCCCTGACCGGAGGTGGTGCTTCCGGCCACGTTCATCCCGATCACTTCGCCGTCCAGGTTGAGCAGGGGGCCACCCGAGTTGCCCGGCCAAAGCTCCGCGTCGTGCTGGATGAGGTGCGCAAGCTCGTAGCTGTGGCCAGTGTCAAGCGCCCGGTCGACAGCCTCAACGATACCGGTGGTGACGGTGTTGGGGTACGCCCCGAGTGCGGTGCCGATCGCGACAACGGTGTCGCCGAACTCGATCTCGTCGGTCATGCCAAGGGTGACGACGCCGGGCACCACGGTGGTGTGGCTCAGGTCCAGCTGCAGCACCGCTACGTCCTGGAACGCATCACGGCCCACGAGTGTTGCGTCGACTTCCGTGCCGTCCGAGAACTGCACCGACACCGCATCCGCTCCCGCGACGACGTGGTTGTTGGTCACGACGTGACCCTCGGTGTCGAGGATGAATCCCGAGCCAATCCCGACCTGCTGTGGTTCATTGGAACCGCTGAATGGAGACGCGATCTCTTGCAGGTTGGTGACGGTCACGACAGCCGCGTTGGTCTGAGCGGCGATCGTCGCGACCGCCTGACCATCTGCTGTCTCTCCTGCGTCCGCTGATCCCACCATGGTGGCAGCAACCCGTGCGGCGAGAGCATGTCCTCCCTCGACGGCCCAGGTAACCAACTGGTCGCGGGACTCCCGCACCCCGGCGGCTCCAGAGAGATGAGCGCCGAGCATCAGCGCGGCGATGAGAGCCAAGGCGGAAACAAGGCCAGCGACTCGTCGAGGCTGGGGATGAACGTCGCGGCCGCTCATTGATGCGCCTCCGTTGTGAGACGAGGGGCCGAGGATCGCCAGAAAAGGCCCCTTCGTCGATCTGGCCCTGCGAGTGAACGTCCCCTCGGATTTCCTCCGGCCCTACGAGGAGCGGCGAGGCTCGGCGGCCCCGCCTCATCGACGATAGGGAACCAACCTCAATGGGATCGGTGAGCTTCCTGGGAACACGCTGGGAATCCCATAGCCGGCGTGCAGCCCCTGGTGACCTCGTTGGCCAAGGGGGCGTGCCTGTCGGTCCCGGCAGATTCCCAGGGAGCGTTGAGAGGCCCTTAAGACCGGTTCCCTAGAGTGCTCTTTGCTGACCCGCACCAAATGGTTGTGCGGGCGGAACGACCAGCGAGGAGGAGAGAGCAGATAGGACCAGAAACGCTGTCGTTGAATTGTGATGGGTCGCATGCAGCGACGCGGCAATCGGCACACGAGCACACGGCGAGCGCGGAAGAATGAGCCGCGCGCACGCATGTCGGAGGAGATGAACGATGGAAACGAGGCGAGATCCCAGGGCGCCACGGCGCTTCGCTCTTATCGGGGGGCTGGCGGCACTGCTTGCGCTGGTCTTAGGCGTCGGGCTGATCGGGTCGGCGTTCGCCCAGACGGATCCGGCCGCCCAGGATGCGGCAACCCCGACTGACCCGACCACGACGACCCCCGCAGCAACCGCGGATAACCGTTACCAGGACTTCCTTGACCAACTCGCTGCGAACCTCGGCGGCACCGATGCGGCCACGCTGGACGCAGCAATCCGGACCACGCTCAAGCAGGCCGTCGACGTGCGGCTGGCGGACGGCGAGATCAGTGCCGACGCTGCCGATGCCCTCAAGCGGCAGATCGACGCCGCTGACGTTCCGCTCCGTCACGTCGGTCTGATCGGTGGCCGGCTCGGCGGGCGAGATGGCTTTGGTCATGGTCTGCGCCGCGGTCCCGGCCGTGGACCGCTTGAGGGTCCCTACGGGGGCGTGGACCCTGGTTTCGGCCGGCCGGGGATGGCAGTCGACCTCAACGCGCTGGCCAGTTTCTTCGGCGTCTCAGTGGATGATCTCCGTCTTGAACTACGGCAGGGGATGAGTCTCGCGGAGGTGGCTGCCGCCCATGGGAAGAGCCGGGATGAACTTCGGACG
>JALYMD010000732.1 GCA_030773875.1 Chloroflexota bacterium
CTGTCGACGTTTGTGCAGGTCGCTGGAGGCCGGAAAGCCCGGATCGCGATTGTGCCGACCGCTTCGTCGATTGAGTCCGCGGGGGAGCGCTACAAGGCTCTATTCCTCGGCATGGGGGTCCACAGCGCCGAGGTCGTCTTCATTGCCAACCGCGCAGACGCGAACGGTGACGCACCGATCAACCTCCTACAGGATGCGACCGGTGTTTTTCTCACGGGTGGAAACCAGTTACGCCTCTCAACCATCATCGGTGGAACCCGAGCCAGCGAGATCGTTCGCGAGCGAAATGCAGATGGGGCGGTGATCGCAGGCACGAGTGCTGGCGCGTCCATCCTTTCCTCCCACATGGTTGGTTTTGGCGCCAGCGGCGGAACGCCACGGCAGCGGATGGCTCACATGGTGGCAGGGTTCGGGTTGGTGTCGGACGTCATTATTGACCAGCATTTTCGTCAACGCGACCGGGTTGGGCGCCTGCTTTCACTTGTCGCCTCTAACCCCGGTCTCATCGGCCTCGGTGTTGACGAGGACACGGCGGCTCTCATCGACCACCAGGGAACCTTAGAGGTGATTGGTCGACACAGCGTCACCATTGTGGATGGAAGCGAGATGTACTCGGACATCTCGGATGTGAAGGGGCACGGGGGTATCACCGTCAGCGGCGCCCTTCTTCACATTCTGACGCCGGGGCGGAGATTTGATCTCCGGTCTCGTCGCCTCCTCGATCGTTAGGCTTGTGTCAACGGAAGGGAAGAACCGCTCGGTTGTAAGGCCTCTGGCCCGACGTGGACCCACGTGGGGGAGACCGTCGGTCGGGGATGAACTGAGATAAGGACGGTGCAGGGCCGTCTATTTGGTCTGTGGGACGGGACGAGCCCGGGTCCTGACGCGCGAAGGGGAAAGCACCGTGCTGAAGATTCGTCGGACTGCCGTTTTTCGCGGTCCGAGCGTGTGGGCTCGGGTTCCGGTGATCCACCACGTCGTTGATATCGGCGAGCTGGAGGACCGGCCCACTAATAAGATTCCTGGTTTCTACGAGCACCTCACGGAGCTGCTCCCGTCCCTCTACGACCACGGCTGCTCCGTGGGCCGGCCGGGAGGATTTCTCCAGCGCATGCGGGAGGGCACGTGGATGGGGCACGTGCTGGAGCATGTGGCGCTCGAGTTGCAAAATCTCTCTGGGGCCGAGGTGATTCGCGGCAAAACGCGAAGCACGGATGAGCGTGGCGTCTACAACGTCGTCTACCAGTTTCAGCAGGAAGACGTTGGGATTGCCGCGGGTGAGTTGGGAGTCCGCCTGCTCAACCACTTAATCTATGGTGAAGAACCGGACTTTGACTTCGTTCAACAGATGGAAGACCGCGTCATCCGCCTAGCGGAGCGGCTCGCCTATGGACCCTCCACGGGTGCCATCGTCAGCGAGGCGGAGCGGCGGGGCATCCCCGTTCTCCGGCTCGATCCCCGTCGCTCTCTGGTCCAGCTTGGCCACGGCAAGTACCAGAAACGGGTCTGGGCTACTGTGACGTCGGCGTCGCCAAACATCGCCGTGGACATTGCCTCCAACAAGGAGTTGACCAACCGTCTCCTGCAGGACGTCGGCATTCCGGTCCCGCGGGGAACCGTCGTCCGGACAGAGGACGAAGCGGTGCGGGCGGCGGCGCGCATCGGCTACCCGGTGGTGCTGAAGCCCCTGGATGGCAACCACGGCCGGGGCGTCTGCATCAACCTGGGGGACGAGGCAGAGGTTCGGGAATTCTTCGGCGTGGCGCTGGCAGAAAGCCGGGCCGGTACCGTTGTTGTCGAGAGCTTCATCACCGGGAAGGATTATCGAATCCTGGTCGTGGACCGGCAGGTCGTTGCGGTAGCCGAACGCGTCCCCGCCCATGTGGTTGGAGACGGCAGGAGCACGGTCCGGGAGTTGATCGATCGGACCAATGCCGATCCGCGCCGCGGAGTTGGCCACGAAAAAATCCTGACCCGCATCACGGTGGATTCCCAGACGATGGAAGTGCTGGAGCGACAAGGACTGGCCTTGGAGGACGTGCCGGAGGCAGACCGGTTCGTTCAACTGAAGCTGACCGGCAACATGAGTACCGGCGGCACCTCCATCGATCGCACCGATGACATCCACCCGGACAATGTTCAAATTGCCGAGCAGGCGGCGATGGTGGTCGGCCTCGATGTCGCGGGGATCGACTTCGTCACATCCGACATCTCACTCTCGGTCCGGCAGACCAACGGGGCGATTGTGGAGGTGAATGCGGGCCCCGGCTTCCGGATGCACACCCACCCGACGGAGGGCCACCCGCGCCACGTGGGACGCGCCGTCATCGATATGCTTTTCCCCGGAGGCAGCCCGTCCCGAATCCCAATCGTGGCGGTGACGGGAACCAACGGGAAGACGACAACCTCCCGCATGATCGCGCACATCATGAAGACGGCAGGGCGGCGCGTCGGCTTGACGACGACGGACGGGATCTACATTGATGGCACGCAGATCATGGCGGGCGATACCAGTGGGCCGTCAAGTGCCCAGATGGTGCTCAAGAACCCCGCCGTCGACTTCGCGGTGCTGGAAACCGCTCGGGGTGGCATTCTCCGCTCTGGCCTTGGCTTCGACCGGTGCAACATCGCGGTCGTGACGAATGTCACCAGCGATCATCTCGGCCTCCGCGGAATTGACACGCTCGCGGACCTGGCTCGCGTGAAGGCGGTGGTGCCGGGATCGGTGCTGCGAGACGGCGCAAGCGTGTTGAACGCCGACAATCAGTGGACCGTCGAGATGGCCAGCCGCGCGCGGGGCGAGATTATCTACTTCAGCACGGACGAGGAGAACCCGGTCATCCGGGACCACGTGAGGGAGCGCGGGAAGGCCGTTGTCCTGCGGAAGACCCGCCAGGGTGAAATGATCACCTTGATCGAGCACAAGCGGGATACCAGCCTTCTCCTCGCCAGCCAGATCCCCGCCACATTCGACGGACGGGCTCGGGTCAATATCGCGAATGCCATGGCTGCCGCTGCCGCTGCCTTTGCCGGCGATGTCCAACTCGAGTACATCCGCCAGGCGCTGCGAAGCTTTACCAGTACCTTCTTCCAAACTCCCGGCCGGTTCAATCTGCTCGAGGTGAACGGGCGCCGCATCTTGATGGACTATTGCCACAACGTGGCCGGGCTAGAAGCAATGACTGATTTCGTCAGGCGGATGGAGGCGGACCGCACCATTGCGATGATTTCCCTGCCCGGTGACCGGAGCGACCACGACATGGAGGCGTTCGGAATGATCGCCGGTCGAGCGTTCGACGAGATTGTCATCAGGGAGGACGATAACCCCCGCGGCCGGGCGCGCGGTGAGGTCGCCGAGAAGCTGCAGCATGCCGTCACCGGCGCCGGGCTCGATCCCTCTCGGGTGTCGATCGTGCTCGACGAGGTGGAGGCGAGCAAGAGGGCAGTCGAGCGCGCCTCGAAGAATGACTTGGTTGTTCTTTTTGTGGACAAGCCCGTCAAGGTCTGGGAGGAGTTGACTCAGAGCAACGGCGACGTCATGCGGTGACCAGCCCCCAGGCCCCGTTGCTCTTCCGGAACGTTAGGAGAGCGGCGCTCCCTGCGCGGACAGGTCTCGTTGGACCTCCGTCACCTGCTCGATGCACATCATGGTGATCACGTCTCCCGGGCGTGCCTCTGTCAGCGCGGCCCGGAGGGCGTCACGCTCGCTTAGCTCGACCGGGGCCGTCTCACCATTGCCGGCCTGGATCCCCTCTTGAAAGAGGCGGTCCATCTCCTCTGCTGGGCGGCCCCGCAGGTATTTGCTGGTACGTTTGACGATTACCCGATCGCTTGCCTTCGCGGCCATGGTCCCGATGGCACGAAGGGCGTCGTCCGTGCGATCTCCAGCTGTGCCGATGATGCTGACGAGCCGTCTGCCTTCGTGGCGGTAACCACGACCGAATTCCAGCAGGTTCTTGAGCCCGGCCTCGTTGTGGGCATAGTCGACGATGACCGTCACGCCGTTGATGTCATAGACGTTCAGCCGGCCGGTGTTCTGCTCAGGAGAGTTACGGAACGAGGCGAGGCCTTCCGCCACCTCCTCGACAGATAGCCCGAGGCCGAGACAGGCGGCCGCGCCGCAGAGAGCGTTCTCGATCATGTGCCCGGCTCGCCCTCCAAAGGTCATCGGAATCTCCGCGAGGTCGATGATGCGCGTCTCGATTCCGTTCACCGTCAACGAGA
>JALYMD010000733.1 GCA_030773875.1 Chloroflexota bacterium
AGGTTGAAGATCCCGGCGTTCAGCGCCATCGTGGTCGCCGCGCCGCCGGGACTCACCTCCGAAATGAGTGCCGTGAGGCCGACCGACCCGATCGCCCCAATGAACGCAGCGAGGGAGAGCAGTGCAACCGTGGCCACCGGTCCAACGGGAAGGGCAACAATGAGGCCTACCAAGAGGCCCATCACCGCGTTCGACACGGCCGTGACCGGTCGGAGGGGAAGGCCACCGAGGCGCCCTCCTGCAGCCAGGCTGCCTAAGCAGTAGCCCGCGCCGCCTACCATGTAGGCAAGCCCGACCTGCTGCGTGCTTAGTCCCAGTTCCTCGTCCAGGTACGCCCCGAAGTAGGTGAGCAAGCCGATCCAGCAGGCGGTGCGCAGCGCCGTGGCACCAAACAGCTTGAGGGTCGGGCGGTCACGGAGCAGCGGCGGGTAGGCTGACCACAGGGCCCGCGGCCGTAATGGTGCCGGTGTCCGCTTGGCATCAGGGGGGAGGGCATCCCGGACCAGCCAGGCGCCGCCCAGTGCTGCGAGGCCGACCCCGATGAAGACCGCTCGCCACCCAATGCTCCCCCTGAGCGTCGTCAGGACGGGTACTCCGCCGACCGCCGCGATGGCCATCGACGCCACTGTCCAGCCGATGGCGCGGCGGCGCGGCGCGCCAACAAAGCGCATCCCGGCAATCGCAGGCGGCAGCGCCAGCACGGTGGCACCGCCAAGCCCGCCGGCTGGACTGGTAGCGAGGAGGACGGGGTAGGAGGGGGAGAGCCCGATCCCGAGCATGGCCACGGCGATGGCGGCCATACCGACCACCATCAGACGCCGGTGCCCATACTCGTCCGCAAGCGGTCCGACCACGAGGCCGAGGGCCGATCCGAGGAGCAGCACTGCGCTAACGGCCTGTCCGAGGCGGGGAACGGTTGTGTTGAGGTCCCGGGCGATCTCCGGGAAGAACGGGGCAATGCCGACGAAGCTGAGCGTGCCCAGGAACGAGGCGACGCTGAGCGCGAGCAGGACGCGCCCTTCCCCCAAACCTTCGGCTCCCTCGGCGTGCTCGGAGACCGGCGGCGTCACCCCAGACTCGACCCGAACGGGGTCCGTGAGCGTCGAGGATCCCATGTTTGCTCCCATCCGGTCAGTGACTCGGTCCCATTGCACGCGGTGACTCGGCCCCGGTCACCTGCTCGGCAAGCAGGCAGATCTCAAGCCGAAGCTAGACCGGCGTTGGTGGCGCTAGCGGCAACTCGCCTCAGGTTCAATTCTGCCAACTCTTCGCCTCGCATTCTGTGGCTCAGCGCACCCCTGGGTCAATGACTTGATGGATGGTCCTCCCAGGCAGCGCATCATGCTTCCGTTCTACCCTCGGCAGGACGGTGGTCGAGGTTCTGCTGCCCGAACGGGTGTTGACGTCAGATGACCTCTAGCCGCGCTGAGCCGGCCAAGCTTCTCGATCAGCGACTGCTGGAAGATGGTCGTTCCGGAACGTCGACGACAATCGGATATGCTCTCACCGCCGACCGGACCGTCAGATGGGTCCATTGATGGCACGGCGAGTGATCGAGCAGAGGGGAAGGAATCCTTGGCAACGGTCACCAAGGATCAAGCGATGGCTGTAGGTCTTCGCACCTCACCCGCTTCCGTCTCCGATCACTTGGCAGGCATCGTCAAAGCTGAAACCTGAGGAGCCCCAGATGCCGGATACCGCGATCGTTCCCGATCTTCGCGCCGCGCGGTCCTGCGACCCGGCCGAGTCAAACGCCGGGGATCCCCGAGAGCCTCTTGCGGTGACCCGATGCTTCGCTGACTTCCTTGCGCGCACGTCGTTTGGAGACGTGCCACCTCATGTCATCGCCGACACAAAGCGCGCTGTCCTCGACTGGTTTGGCTCGGCCATGGCCGGTGCCCTCGAGCCACCCGCCCAGATGGCCCGTGCGGTGGTGGCAGGGTTCGGGACCGCTGATGAGGCCACGGTCTTTCCGGACACCCGGGCCTGGGCGGCTGGGGCGGCGCTGGCGAACGGCGTGGCTTCCCACATTCTTGAGCTGGACGATGTCCACAAAGGATCGACCCTTCACGGCGCGGCGCCAATCATCCCCGCCGCGCTGGCGGTTGCCGAGCGGGAGCGGAGCGACGGGCGTAGCTTTCTGCTGGCCGTGGCGCTTGGGTACGAGGCGGCGCTGCGCATTGGGGAAGCGGTCAACCCAAGCCATTACCGCTTTTGGCATCCGACCGGAACCGCCGCGACATTCGGCGCGGCGGCAGCAGCCGGTTCGCTGCTGCGGCTCGATGCAACCAGGACGCTCGATGCCATGGGAACGGCCGGCACACAGGCGTCAGGGCTTTGGGAGTTCAACGCCGACGGGGCCATGAGCAAGCATCTCCATCCTGGCAAGGCCGCCTTCAACGGCGTCCTCGCGGCCGACCTCGCCGGCCAGGGTTTCACCGGCGCTACCCGCATCCTCGAGGGTGAGCGTGGGTTTTTCCGCGCAACCAGCGCGGCCCACGACGCGACCCGCGTCACCGACGGCCTCGGCGAGCGGTGGAAGGTGAGCGAGAACTGTTACAAGCTCCATTCCTGTTGCGGTCACACCCATACCGCCATTGATACGGCTCTCGACCTGCGTGCTCGGCTTGGTTGGGCTGGCGGAGAAGTCCTCGACCAGGTCCGTGAGATCCGCATCTCCACCTACGGCCCTGGCTACGAGATCGTCCGAGAGCCAAACCCCCGGACCCCGTACCAGGCGAAGTTCAGTCTTGCCTATGTGGTTGCCGCGGCCCTCCTGGAGGGCCAGGTGGGCTTGGAGCAGTTCGCGGACGACCGCTTCACGCCGGACGGCGTCGCCGAGGCTGGGATCGCCGCACTGCTGCCTCGAATACTGATCGACGTCGACCCAGCGTTGACGGTTCGCTACCCGGAGGCCTGGCCCGCCCGCCTGCGGTTGGTCTTAGCCGACGGCCGTATCATCGAAGCGAGTGCCGACTACCCGCGCGGCAATCCCGAGAATCCGGTCCCCCTGGAAACGTTGGAAGCGAAGGCGCAGGGGCTCATCGCCCCGCGGTACGGCGATGACCTTGCTCAGCGTGTTATTGAGGCGGTGCGTGGACTGGAGCAGGTGCCGGACCTCGCGGCGTTGATGCGGACCCTGATCTGGCCCGAGGCCTGACCCGATGGACTTTGCCCTCATCCCTGATCAGGAACGATTGCGCGCGGACGTGCGCTCGCTGTGCACCCGCTTCCCGAACGATTACTGGCGGGCCCTGGACCGTGAGCGGGCCTATCCGGAACGGTTTGTCCAGGCGCTGACGGAGGCGGGCTACCTCTCTGCGCTCATTCCGTCTACCTATGGCGGGCTGGGTCTCGGCGTGACGGAGGCCAGCATCATCCTGGAGGAGATCAACCGCTCCGGCGGGCACTCGGCGGCTTGCCACGCGCAGATGTACGTCATGGGTGCCCTCGTCCGGCATGGGAGTGAGGCACAGAAAGGGCACTGGCTGCCGCAGGTCGCCCGGGGCGAGTTGCGCTTCCAGGCCTTCTCGGTGACGGAGGCAGAGGCGGGTTCGGAGACCACCGCCATCACCACGACTGCAGTGCGCGACGGAGACGGCTGGATCGTCAACGGCCACAAGAACTGGACGAGCCGGATCGAGCAGTCGGACCTGCTCTTGCTTCTCGCCCGCACGACTCCTCGCGAGGGTCTGACTGATCGGACCCGAGGTCTCAGCCTCTTTCTGATCGATCTGCGTGCGGCGCGGGAACAAGAGGCTCTCGAGGTGCGCCCGGTCCGCACGATGTTCAACTATGAGACGTACCAGGTCACCTATCGGAACTTGCGCCTCCCGGCCGACGCACTGATCGGGGAAGAGGGGATGGGATTCCGCTACGTGATCGACGGCTGGAACGCGGAGCGCATTCTGCTTGCGGCAGAGTGCATCGGCGACGGCCGCTGGTTCGTCGAGCGCGCTTCCGCATACGCGCGCCAGCGGGAGGTCTTCGGTCGGCCGATCGGGGCGAACCAGGGCGTCCAGTTTCCGCTCGCCCGCGCCCATGCCCAGATCGAGGCCGCCGATCTGCTGCGCTGGAAGGCAGCCTGGCTTTTCGACCAGGGTGCAAAGAGCGGCGCCGAGGCGAACATGGCCAAATTGCTCGCCAGCGAGGCAAGTTGGGCCGCAGCCAACGCCTGCCTGGACACTCACGGGGGCAATGGGTTCGTCGACGAGTATGACGTGGAGCGCAAGTTCCGGGAGACGCGCCTCTTCCAGGTGGCTCCGGTCAACAACAATCTCGTCCTGGCCTATGTCGGAACCCACGTGCTGGGCTTGCCGCGGAGTTACTAGTTCGGCCGCCAGTTATCTCCAGGCCCGATCCGGGATCGTTGCTCCCGGGAGCGCGCTGTCCCCGAGAGCCGGTGAGCTGAGGGGTGCGGGCACGGAGAACGATGCGCTCTTTGCACTCGGAGAGGACTCTTATGGAGAAGGGCTGGCAAGGACGCTGCTTCGAGGATTTCAAGGTGGGCGCCGTGTATGACCACGGAACGGGGAGGACAATTACGACGACCGACAACATGTGGTTCACCCTGCTGACGATGAACACCCATCCCGTCCATCTCGACCATGCCTATGCGACCGAGACCGAGTTCGGCCGTCCCTTGGTCAACAGCACCTTCACCTTGGCGCTGGTGACGGGTATCACGGTCGCTGATCTGAGTCAGAACGCGGTCGCGAACCTCGGGTGGGACGCCGTACGCCTCCCCGCCCCGGTCTTCGAAGGCGACACACTCTATGCCCGGTCGGAGGTGCTCGATGCACGGCCCTCGCGGTCCCGGCCCAATGCCGGCATCGTGCGCGTGCGGACGATCGGCTACAACCAGGAAGGGAAGACCGTGATCGAGTTCGAGCGCACAATCATGGTCTATCGACAAGGCTATGTCCCGTCCGGGAAGCCAGCCCGGCAAGGATCGCCGAAAGAGGCGTGAGCAGATCCATCACATCGGGCCATCGCTGGCTGGGCAGGTGACGGGGTCGCCCTCTCTGCTACACAAACTCGTCCTCTAATGGGAAAGACGCTCGTCAGAAGCCACGGCTCGGGCAATGAGTGACCGCCCTTTCGTTCTGCCGGTTCAAGCCCCTGCTAACTGGAGCACATGCGGTGCTGGACCATAACCTTCTGCTCAAAAGTGATGAGCTTTTTCTCGTCGGCAACGTCTCGACGGATGGCAGCCGCGAAGATGCGGCGGGGCTCTACGCGCGCGACACCCGGTATCTCAGCCGGTTCTCCTCAACCATCAACGGTGCTCGGCCGGAACTGCTCTCGGTCCAAACGCACGACGCCACCAATGCGACCATCACCCACGCCAATCCAAGTCTACCCGGAGATATCTCTGACCTGCCCCCCGAAAGCTGGTCCGGCGAAAATGGGAGTCCTCTGGGGGTGAATGGCACCCCAAGGAGGACGGTATGCGTCGGAGCCGGTTCTCAGAGGAACAGATCGTCGGTGTCCTGAAAGA
>JALYMD010000734.1 GCA_030773875.1 Chloroflexota bacterium
CTGGTTCCCGAGAACCGCCGCCCGCTCTGCCACGAGCGCCCGCGCGACATCGCGGTCAAGCCCGCCGACCGGGACATCGCCCACCGCCACGCCTGGGTACACGCGGTCCCCATAGGCATTGCGGAACACCACGAGCCCGCCGACGAGAAGCAGAACGAGCGTGGCAGCGACAAAGGCGGCGCGAGGCGCCAGCCGGACGAGCCATGCCACGACTCGGGAACGACCCGGCGCAAATGCCCTGAGCGGCCGAGGGGAAGCGGCTCGCACGCCCCCCAGGAGAACCGGGGCCGACGACCAACCGCGAGTCAGAGAGCGGACTGAGGCCACGGATCTGTCCTCGATTCGGTGGCGGGGAGGACCCGGGTCGGATGCCCCGAACCTGCGGCCGGCGCGGGCGGTAAAGGTTCCTGTCTTGGGTGTTCCTGCTGACTAGAAGTCAAGCGCATCATACACCGAGATCCGGGTGTACGTGCAAGGTGCGTCGCGGGGCGTCGGGTCCACCATCGGGCTGGGTTCATCGGTCGAGGCTGGGTATCGCTTGGCTCCTTTGTCTCATACCGTCTCTGGTTAAATGCTGGCCGGTCGCCGACCGAGAACCCTCACCCCCTGCCCCTCTCCCTACGCGAGGGCGAGGGGGATCGTGACGATGGGGAGGGCGCTAGGACCACGTCATCGGCCGGACCTGGCGGCACCCGTCTCAGAAGTAGTTCACGGTGATGCCGCCGTCGACGACGAAGGTGGTGCCAGTCATCCAGGAGGATTCGTCGGAGGCGAGGAAGATGCCGGCCCAGATGATGTCCTCCGCCCGCCCGAAGCGGCCGAGCGGGATCCGGTTGAGCCGCTTGTTCTTCTCCTCCTCGCTTGGGAAGAGCGTTTCCAACATCGGCGTCATCACCGGGCCGGGACAGATCGCGTTGGCACGGATGTTCTGGCGCCCGTACT
This sequence comes from Chloroflexota bacterium, assembly GCA_030773875.1. The sequence continues at coordinate 943 of JALYMD010000734.1, forward strand.
GGACGGCGAGCGAGCGGGTCAGGGAGAGGACGCCGCCCTTGCTGGCGGTGTAGGCGTCTTGCGGCACCGTGCAGCCCAGCAGCGCGACGAAGGAGGCGATGTTGACGATCGAGCCGCCGCCGGCCGCCTGCAACGCCGGGATGCCGTGCTTGCAGCAGAGGTAGATGCTCTTCAGGTTGACCTCCAGCACCCGCTCCCAGGTCGCCTCGTCCGTCTCGACGACCGAGGTGTCCTCGCCGGGCATGATCCCGGCGTTGTTGTAGAGCACGTTCAACTTGCCGAACCGCTCCACCCCGGTCGCCACCATCCGCCGCACGTCGTCGGTCGCGGTGACGTCCCCGACCACCGGCAGGATCGCGTCCGCGATTGCCGTCCCGGCCTCCGCAACGGCTTCGTGGAGCGGTCCTTCCGCGATGTCCGCGGCCACCACCTTCGCGCCCTGCTCGGCGAACATCCGGGTAGCCACGCGGCCCATCCCGCTCGCCGCTCCGGTGACCAGCACCACCTTGTCCCGCAGTCGCACGCGTTGCTCCTCCTCGTCCTCACGGTCAGCGATCGCCTTCGTCTCCCACCCTCAACATTGGGGGGAAGACCAACACTCGCGGTCCAACCACATCGAACCCTGCCAACACCTGGCTTTAAATCATCTCGAAGTAGCGCTCCCGCTCCCAGGCGGAGACGATCCGGCGGGCCTCGGCGGCTTCCCAGGCGCGGGTGACGGCGTAGTCGTGGACGAACTCCTCGCCCAGGTACTCGCGGGGAAGGGGGCTTGCAAGGAAGCGGTCGACCGCTTCCTCCAGGAAGCGCGGCAGGCGGTCCGTGGGCGAGATCGGGAGGTCGTAAGCGTTGCCGATGATCGGGTCGCCCGGCTCGATCTGACGCTCGATGCCGTGCAGGCCACCCGCCAGCACCGCCGCGGCGACCAGGTACGGATTGGCGTCCGACCCCGGCACGCGGTGCTCGATGCGGGTCGACCGGGGATCGTGGCCGGGCACGACGCGGATGGAGGCGGTCCGGTTTTCGATCCCCCAGGTGCGGGTCGTGGGCGCCCAGGTGCCGGCGACGAAGCGCTTGTAGGAGTTGACGACCGGGGCCAGCAGCAGCAGGAAGTCCGGCAGGGTCGCCAGCAAGCCGCCGAGGAAGTGGCGCATTGTCACCGACATGCCGTGGGGGGCATCCGGGTCGGCGAAGCGGTTGGTCTGCCCGGCCGGGTCCCAGAGGCTGGCGTGAAAGTGGCCGCTGGTGCCGTCCTCGCGGTGGTCCCACTTGGCCATGAAGCTCGCCATCAGCCCGTGGCCGGCGCAAATCTCCTTGACGCCGTTCTTGTAGAGCATCGTCTGGTCGGCGGCGGTCATCGCGTCGGCGTACCGCAGGTTGACCTCGTACATCCCCTGGCCGTGCTCGCGGTTGTACCCCTCGATCGTCACGCCGTAGCCGTCCATCAGGCGGCGGATGTCGGAGAGGACGAATTCGTCCCCGCTGGCGCGGTAGACGGAGTAGCAGCTCATGCCGGGGCTGAGCGGGGTGAGGTCCTCGTGGCGCTTGGCGCGGACGCTCTCGGGCGTCTCCCGGAAGATGCGGAACTCCAGTTCCGAGGCGGTCATCGGCGCGAGGCCCATCGCCCGCGCCCGCTCGACGACCCGCCGCAGCACCGTCCGGGGGGCGATGAATGCCGGCTCGCCGGACTCCGTCGCGAAGTCGCAGACGACGGAGGCCGCTCGGTCCTCCCAGGGCACGACGGCGAAGGTCCGCAGGTCAGGCCGCATGACCATGTCGGGAAAGCCGGTCTGCCAGCCGGTGAAGCGTAGCCCCGGAATTAACTCCTCCGCGATGTCCCAGCCGAAGAGGCAGTCGCACTGTGCCACGCCGTGGCCGCGAACCGCCGCCAGGAACGGCCCGGCGAGCATCCGCTTGCCGCGGTAGACCCCTTCCAGGTCCGGCCCGCCGACCTTGACCGTCTCGATGGCGTGCTCCTCGATCAGGCGCGCCACCCGCTCGATATCGGTCTCGCCCGCCGCCGTCTCCCGGTTGATCCCGGCGAGGACCCCGAGATCGCGCCCATCGCTCAACGGGGCCACCCGAGTGGATCGCGCCATCGCCTCATCCATCGACCGCTCGCCCTCCGCTCGGCGCCTAGGGAGCGCACAACACCCCCTGCGGCGCCGTTCCCGTCGCGCTCTCACCCCTGCCGCTTGACCCTCACCTGCCCGCCAGCATACCGCCGCCCGTCGCTGCCCACCAGACCGGCCCGTAAGCCCGCCCTGCCCCTACAATGGGCGACCAGACCCGATCTGCCGAGACCGAATCGGCGCGCGGCGGACATCGCCGGCGGGCCTACCCTGGGAACGACCACCGGATGAACGCCGCCATGGACCACCGCCGGGCACCGCTGCTGGAGGGGCTGCGACGCTACCGGGACGCCGGGATGACGCCCTTCTCGACGCCGGGGCACAAGCTCGGCACGGGGGCCGACGATGATCTGCGGGAACTGATCGGCGACCCATTCCTCCGATCGGACATCCCCCTCGGCGGCGGGGTGGACGACACCCACTTCCGCGGCGAGACGCTGCGGGCGGCGGAGGCGCTGGGGGCGGATGCCTGGGGCGCAGAGCGCTCCTTCTACCTGGTCAACGGCTCCTCCGCCGGCAACCACGCCTACCTGCTGGCGGCACTGCGTCCCGGGGACGAGGTCATCGTCGCGCGGGACATCCACAAGTCGCTGCTGGTGGCGCTGATCCTGACCGGGGCGCGGCCGGTCTACGTCGCGCCGCGCCTCCACCCGGAACGGAGCGTCGGGCTGGGGGTTGATCCCGCCGACGTGGGGGCGGCCCTGGCGGCGCACCCGGCGGCCAAGCTCGTCGCGCTGGTCAGCCCCTCCTACTGCGGGGTGGCGTCGGACCTGGCCGGCATCGTCGCGGTCGCCCATGCGCGCGGCGTTCCGGTTTATGTCGACGAGGCGTGGGGTCCGCACGTCGGCTTCCACCCGGACTTGCCGGCATCGGCGATGGCGAGCGGGGCGGACGGCGCGGTCGTCAGCACCCACAAGGTGCTCGCCAGCCTCACCCAGGCGGCCGTGCTCAACGTCCGGGGCGGGCGGATCTCCCCGGAGCGGGTCGCGACGATGGTCGGGATGGCCCAGACGACCAGCCCCTCGGTGCCGATCCTCGCCTCCATCGACGCCTGCCGCCGCCAGATGGCGCTGGCGGGCGAAGCGCTCCTGGACCGCACCATCGCCCTGGCGGAGGACGCCCGCCGCCGCCTGCGGGAACTGCCGGGGGTCGAGGTGCTGGACGCCGCCTCGCTCGGGCTCGGGGCGGCGGCGTTCGACCCGACCAAACTGGTGATCGACGTGCACGGCCTCGGCATCACGGGGTTCGAGGCCGAAGCGGCGCTGCGCGAGCG
>JALYMD010000735.1 GCA_030773875.1 Chloroflexota bacterium
TCTTTCAGGACACCGACGATCTGTTCCTCTGAGAACCGGCTCCGACGCATACCGTCCTCCTTGGGGTGCCATTCACCCCCAGAGGACTCCCATTTTCGCCGGACCAGCTTTCGGGGGGCAGGTCAGACCACCAGCAATGGGCGAGCGGTTATAGCTGGTGGTGATGAGCTTCTTCAGTCCCATAAAGTTGAAGTTGCTGGCAAAGTACTTGAAGAAGTTGCTCTCAAAGGAGTCGTCGCAATTGCAAAAGACGACCTTGCCGCGGAACTGGTCTCGGTAGTGCCGGAGTTCGGCTTCAATGTCGACCAATTGGGTATAGAACTCGTCCTTTTTCTGCTCCTTGGCTCTCTGTAGATTGGTCTGGAGAACCCTGCCCATTCCAGCCTCTCTCGAGTCGCAGCCATCCCAGCCGCTCGTGCCATTCCAGCCCGGCTATCTTAGGCCAGCCAGGCTTGACCGACCAACCTTACCCATTGCCTGCTTCGAGACCTTCCCCTTCCCCTGCCCGACCGACGAACAGCGGGCGGAGATCGCGGCGACGGCGATGGAATTGGACGAGCGGCGGCGGAACTGGCTGGACCCGGAGGGCGCGAGCGAGGCGGGACTGAAGAAGCGGACCCTGACCAACCTCTACAACGCGCGGCCGGCCTGGCTCGCCCACGCCCATGCTCACCTCGACCGCGCTGTCTGGGCCGCCTAACGCTGGGACGACGCCGACCCGGCTGCCGTGGAAGAGGACGCCATCCTGGCGCGGCTGCTGGCGCTGAACCTAGAGCGATCCGCGGTTTGATCCGAGGCGGCACTTCAGAACAACACCGGGTCGTGCCTCACTGATCGCGGGCGAACGGCTCGGGCGGACCGGCATTACCGGAGCGCTCCGGTGGCCACGTGCCCATCGCTAGCACCAGGGCGAGGCTGAGGGCTTCCGCCGGCCCATTGCCCCAGCCTTCCGCCCACGGCTCCATGCTCACCCATGGGACGATGATCGCACCCCAACAGCGGGGAAAGTTTGGCCCGCCGGCCAGGCGCCAAATCCAGCCCTGCTCGCCGATGAAGTGCATCAATTCCGGCAGGCTGGTGGCGTCCATGCCAATGCGGTCCAGCCGGTCACGGACGGCCTTCGGCGAGGGCCAGTCGCCAGGGCGGACAGTGCGGCTGGGAGCGTGGTCGGGGAGGTTGCTGGGCACAGGCTGGGTCACGGCCCAGCGTAGGCAATCGGTGGGCCGTCGCCACCCGTCAGCTGCTCCCAGAGCGTGAGGGTCTCCTCGGTGGTGCCGGTACGCCCCGTCTCTTGTCCCGCTCCCCACGGACCGCCCAACGCCACCACGGTCGTGCCAATCTCCCACAACCCACCCACGGGCGCGAGCGTGCGTCGGGCCAAGTCTTCGTAGAGGTTCGCCTTGCGCTGTCGATCCGGCTCCACGAGGCACTGACTAAGCACGTTCAGATACTCCGGGTCCTGCGTCGACCAGTAATGAACCGCCGCCTTCTCCCCTCGCCAGGGCAGGCGCCGGACCGTGAAGTACCGCGCCGCGACCTCGAACAGGCTGTAGAGCAATCGCAGGTCTGCAGCGATCTGAGTCGCCGGGTCGTCGGAGGCCAGGTAGCGCTGCAACTGGGCAACGTTGTAGCCGATCTCCCGCCACGCCTCCTCAATGTCGCGCTCAGCTGGAAGTGGTAGCGGTGCCCCCCGGACTCGGTTCTGCGCCATGGCGATTCGGCCCGCGCGGTCGGAGACGAGGCGGCCCTCCTGCAGCCAGGTGACGAGGATCGCTTCTTCACTGCCGTCACACCAGGCTGCCGGATCTCCCACCACCCGCTCGATCGCCGGAATCGTCGTGCAGTACACCTCCGTCAACCGCCCCTCGACCCAGGTGGTCGAGGCGTGGCGTCGCCGGCAAGTCCACCAGGACGAGCAGCAGGTCGTAGTCGCTGGTTGGGGTCAGGTCGCCCGTCCTCGTCGAGCCCAGGAGCAGGATCCCGTCGACGAACTCGTGCTGGGCGAGACGCCTCAGCACTTCGTCAAGGGTCATGGTGTTGGTGCGGGCAGCATGGCCTGGGAGGTTCATCACCGGATGATAACGTGGAGGCAGGTGGGGACGCGGTCGGAGAGGGTGTTGAGGGTGGTCATGGGTGGCAGGGACGAAAAGATGGGGGCGACGCCGGGGTAGTAGGTTGCCTGATTGCTCGGCTCCTGCACGAGTTGTACATCTCCGTGGATGCTCGGTGAATAATGCGTGCATAATTCCGCTTGACTTTTCGCAGGCCACTGACTACTCTCATCCATGAGCCCCGCCAGACTCAAGGAGGGTGAATCCAAGGT
>JALYMD010000736.1 GCA_030773875.1 Chloroflexota bacterium
ACCGCGGTCAGCACGATCGCGAGGATCATCGCCCCGCCGATCAGGAGGTTGCGCTCTCGCAGGCCCCGCAGGCGCGACCGCCGCCCGCCCACTCGTGCGAGAGGCGCGGGATCGGAAGCCCGACCCAACTCCCCGAGGGCCGGGACTCGCCCCGGACCGATCCCGGGGTCCACGTTCGACTCTTGAGCACCGGTCACCATGGTTCGCACCGACCTCCGCCCCCGCTAGCCGAGCCGGACCCGCGGGTCGAGGAACGAGTAAACCAGGTCCGTCGCCAGGTTGACGAGGATCACCAGTACCGCAAAGACCAGCGTTGTCGACTGGACGACCGGGTAGTCCCGCGCCGCGATCGACTCCACCAGGAGCCGTCCGGCGCCGGGCAGGCTAAAGACGTTCTCGACAATCACCGTGCCGCCCAACAGGTACCCGACCGAGAGGCCGAGCAATGTCACCGCTGGGATGAGCGCGTTGCGGAGCACGTGAGCCAGGATCACCGCCCGCTCCCGTAATCCTTTCGCACGTGCCGTCTTGACATAATCAGAAGACATGGCTTCCAAGATCGCCCCCCGCAGGGAGCGGACGAGAATTGGAACGATGCTGAGCGCGATGGTGAGGGCCGGGAGGAAGAGGTGGTAGAGGTGGTCGACGACGCCCTCCCCGTATCCCGAGACGGGGAACGCGCCGATCTTGATGCTGAGCAGGATCAGCAGCAGGATGCCGACCCAGAACCCTGGCATCACCATCGTCACCATGAGGAAGGCCCGGACGACTTGGTCGAAGAGGCTGTCCTTCTTCAGCGCCGCCTGGATCCCCAGCGGCAGGGAGAGCAGGATCGTCAGCACGGTGGCCAGGGCGATCAAGAAGAGGGAGACCTCCATCCGCTTCTGGAGCAGCGAGGCGACGCTGGTCTTGAACTTGAGTGACTCTCCCAAGTCCAGCATCGCCACGCCACGCACGTAACGGAGGTACTGCTGCCAGAGAGGCTTATCCAACCCTAGCTCGCGGTTCAGGGCCTCGATGGACTCCGGGCGGGCATGGATGCCGAGCATCACCGTCGCCGGGTCGCCGGGAATGAACTGGATCAACGCAAAGACGATGAGCGTGATCCCGATCAGAACCGGCACCATCTGCGTGAGCCGTCGCAGCACGTACTGGCCGCGACTCATGGCGAACTCTTCGGCATCGGATGCTAGCCTTCAGCTACGGGTGTGCAGCGACGAGCGGGGAGTCCTCGGCCGCTGGGTGAGAGGGATCCTTCCTACCCGGCGGCCGAGGACTAAGCGACTTCTACTGCTCCAGCCAAGTCTTCTTCCAGACCCACTGTCCCGTCGGGGGGTGGCCGAAGTTATGGACCTTGGTGGTGGTCACGTCGATGTAGGGCTTGTGGTAGAGCAGGAGCATGGCCGCGTCCTGGTTGAAGATCTCCTGAATCCGGAAGTAAATCTCCTTGCGCTTGGCCGGGTCGAGTTCCGAGGCGCCCTGCTTCGCGAGTTCGACAGCCTCCGGATTGGACCAGCCGGTACCGAACGCCTCAGAGCTTTCCGGCTGCACCGCATACGCAACGAGTTCGTCTGGGTCGATGATGTCATTGGTCCAGCCCGTGACCTGAGCCTGGAAGGTGAAGTTGCGGTAATTCTCCAGTGCGACTGCCCGATCCAACGGCGCGATCTGCACATCCACGTTGATTTGGGAGAACATGTCCTTGAGCGTCGTCGCCAGCAATTCTTCCTCAGCACTGCCGCCCGAGATCTGCAACTCGAAGCTGAAGCCGTCCGGCGTCTTGGACTTGGCCAGGTACTCCTTCGCCTTCTCCACGTCGTAGGGGAAGCCGGGAAGGGTGTCATTCCAGTAGAGCGCCCCCTTCGGCATGAACGTCGTCGCCTCGACGCCGACCCCGAAGAGCACGACGTCAATTAGCGTCTTCCGGTCGACCGCGTACTCCAGCGCCAGGCGGGCGTTGACGTCGTCAAACGGGGCCATGCGGTGATTGAGGGTGACGTACTGGCTGAACGTTGACGGGAACTCGATGACCTGCAGGTTGGGGTCCTGCTTCAGCTCGGGAACCCGGGCGGAGGGGACGTCGTAAATGCCGTCCAGTTCGCCGCCCTGGATCTGGAGAATCCGGTTGTTGTCGTCTGGCACGACTGCCACGAGCACCTCGTCGAGGTAGGGGAGCCCTTCTTCCCAGTAGTTGGGGTTCTTGGTGAGGCGGATGGACTCGCCCTTCCTCCACTCGGCCATCACGA
>JALYMD010000737.1 GCA_030773875.1 Chloroflexota bacterium
GGTGCCGTCGCCGTTTAAGGCGTTTCCCGGCGACACACCTTGTGGGTGAGGTGGTGCAGGGCCGCGCGGATCGCGGCGGTGCGCCCAGCCCGGACGTGGCTCGCATCCCCGCCGGAACGAGCCGCCCGGACGGTGGGCACGCGCCCCCCGCTCCCTGCTCCTTTCCGACCGGGCCGCCGGCGGGACATTCGGGAGGAGGGAGATACCAAGCAGCCGCGGGTGGAACCCACCCCACGCCGCAGTCGACCACAGATGCCCGAGGCTGGGGCATTTGTCCTTTCCAAGGGCCACTCACGGGCCAGCTGGTGCAATCACTTTGAAGCACTTCCCGGCCCCCACGGCCTGGCCATCCACGCTCCTGCTTAGGTCGCCATCCTCCGGCCGTTGGCGATCAGGGATTCCAACCTGGCGGGCCGCTCGTCCGTGAGCATGTCCAACTACGGCCGGATACCAGCGCGGCGGTCGAGTGGGACCAGCCCCACGTCGACGGCCTGCAGCACCGCTGAGGGCGGCTACACTGGACGCCCTTGGATCACTGAACACAGAGGGCCACACAGGAGGGACCTGATGGAACAGCTCGACATCCGGGACGCGATTCGTTCTGCCCGTGCCGTGGGCCTCGAGGACGACCAGATTGGGTACCTCTTTGAGTTGACGGCGGGGGAGGTGGAGCGAATCGAAGCGGGGGACCTTTCCGCTTGGACGGCAAAGGACACCCCGGACTATCGACGGCGCCTCGCGGCCCACCTGAATGCCACCGTCACAAGGTTGGAGCGCCGGGCAACGCAGGAGCTTGAGCCTTGACGAGGCCGCAGCCTTCTGGCGGGTCCATGCGCTGATGGAGCGGGCGGGCGGGCCTGATGACATGGCCATCGACGAGGCCATCGCCGCGGGCCTGCTATCCTAGGAGGCAGTTGATCAGGCGTTCGACCCGCCCGCGGAGGTGGACCATGACGACGCCCAGCGGCAACGCATAGGACGGAACACAGAGGACGGACCAGGAGATGCCCCAACCGCCAGACAAACTCGCCAAGAAACTCAAGGGTCGCCGCCGGCGTGGGAGTGCCCTGCGGGCGACGACGGCGACGATGACCCGCGCGGAGGGCGAGCACCGGTGTGACTTTTGCGAGCGTCCTTCCGCGTCAGCGGATCTGACGGACCTCCCTTGCCAGGACTTCACCCGCCGGGCCGTGGTTTGGGGCGGGACGACGATTTTTGCGGAGGTCTGCAGCTGCCACGCGCCGCTGACGAACCTGCCGCCCAGCGAGGACCTCGTGGTGCAGAACGTGGTGGGTGCTTGGGCTGCGTGTCCCGAGTGTCGCCGCCTGGTCGAGCGCGATGACCGCGAGGGGCTCGCGCGACTCGCGGCCCGTCATGCCTCGTCCGAGGTCGCGTCGATGTCGCCCTCGCTCTCCGCAAGTGGCGAGCCGAACGTCGACGCCTCCCTTGTCGACCACTACGCCGAGGTGCACCTCGGCTTTTGGCTCCATCGTGAGGGAGCATCCACCTAAACCCTGCGACACCTGACGCACCCTTTGACGGCCTCGGGCTCCGGCTCGGGGCTGTTCCGCGTAGGGGAACACGGAGAACCGGATCTGTCAGACTTGACGTAAATCTTTATGGACTGGGAGGCGGCTGGATCCCCCCTTCCCTCCCCGGTCGCCCCGGTCCGACCAGAACCCCCGAGCCGTCCGCCAGCCATGGGCGGCTCGCTGCATGTTGGCCCCCTCTACTACCGCCGCATGAAGTCCCGGATGCAGGCGATGGCGGCGGCCACCGAGCGGGTGTACGAGCTGATGAAGCGGGCCGGCGCACCGGATGGGATGACCTTTGAGGAGGCGGTCTCGGCGGGACTGGTCTCCCAGGAGGAGGTCGACGCAGCGTTTGACGACAAGCCAGCCTAGTCACCGACAAGGAGTGGTCACGGGTTCGGGTCCCGGCTCGGGACCCTTGGTTTGCACGCTGCGTCGCTTCTGCTACGATGCCGGGTCGAGACGGGGGGCGACGATCCGCCTCGTAACTCCTTCGCTGGCGAGCGCCGTCCTTCGGGGCGGCGTTTCGCTTGCCCCCTGTGTGAAATGATCCCGGCCATGACTGACCGCCAGGACACCGCCATGACTCGCCCGGATGCCGCCAGGACCCGGCGGAAGCGGACCCGCACCCGGCGATCGAGAACGGAAGGTGCCGTCCACGGGGCTAGCCGCCGAGCCGGCCCGCTGGCAGGACCCGCCACCGGCTGGTATCCGCGTCGTCGAGGTGCCACGGGTGACGATCGCGTCCCATCGGTCGATGATGTGGGCGCCGGGGCACCGATGTTGAGCACCCGGGTTGGGGGAGGGCAGCCGCGCCTGCTTGATGGGGCCCGAGCTTGGTCACACCTCCTGAGTCTCCCAATCCTCAGCGGAACCACGGGCTCCACCTCGGCAGCCCGGTTCACCACGTGGGGAGCGTTGAACGCCCGAAACGCGGTTGGGCGTGTCTCATGGGTAATAATGGGTGGGTGAGAGACGTTCGTCGGGAAACCGGGACAATGTCCCACTCGTACAGTCTTTATCGGGTGTAACGTGGTTCGGTCTCATGACGGTGAGGATGAGTGGCAAGTGACACGAATGTTAAGGATGCAGGCTGTGAGGAAGATTGTCGGCGGCCCGGTTGCCGTTGGGCTCCTCGCGTTCCTCCTGATTCCCCAAGGCGCCGGGCCGGTCGCCGCGACAGAGGGTAGCGATCCGCTCGTCGATGTGCTCTCTGCCTGCGAAGCGGCAGGTGCCGGGGTAGACGATCTCCAGAGCCAGGTTGCGTTGCTCTTGAAAACCGAGGTGCCGACGGACGCGGAGCCTGGAGAGGCGCTCGCTGGCCGCCTGGGCGGCACACGCGAAGAGATCGTCGCGGCCTATGGTGACCCTGTACTCTACCTCGGCCCAGATCTGGTTGGCGTGGAGGTCGGGGACCTGGGGCAGACCATTGTCGAGTTTGCTCGCGATCGCGTCGTGCAGATCATCCTCTTGCCAGACCGCCCGGGCGACAAGCCGAGCACCGAGCCGGACCCTGCGGACTGGTCGCTGGACGTAGCGTCAGCGCTCGCCGAGCGGTTCTTGCCGGCGGACGCCACTTTGGACGAGACGCGATCCGCGCTGGTGGACAACGGCCTGGTGGTCGTCGGATGCAGCGCCGCCCTCGGCGCCGCGCTTGAGGATTCCACAGCTGGTGGCGCTCTTGATGCCGAGGCTGTGTTCAGCGTCCGTTACACGATGCCAACCCCCCAGACCGTGTCTGCGATTACGATCGCACTTCGCGATGCTCACAGCGCCGGTGAAGCTTCGTCCCCCCTCTCGCCAACCCCGACTGATGACGATGACGGGACCACCACATCTGTGAGCCGCTCCTCGAGCGAGCAGAATGGGATTCGCGTTACATTTCTTGGGTCCGATCTCGACGCAGAGGGTACCGAGAGCTTGGCGCCCGGGAAACGGTACGTGGCGGTCGAGGTGACGATCGAGAATCGCAGCAATGAGACGCTCCGCTACACGCCCGACGATTTCCAGGTCACCGACAGCGCGGGTCGGGCGTACCCTGCGGTTGAAGGAGGGGCAGACCCGGCCATTACGGGCGGCGAGCTTGCACCGGGCGACGCGATCCGGGGCTGGATCTCATTTGAGGTCCCTGAGGATGCAGACCCGGAACGGTTCGTCTACACTCGGCAGGGGTCCACGATGAGGTTCGGGCTGCCCTAGTCCTCCAGCGACTGTTGAGGCGAGTCGGCCGCATGCCGTATCGGCACGACCCGCCAAAGCGCAGCAGACTTCTGCACGAGTGGCCAGGATGTGCCCACGTTCGATCTCCTTCGCTGCGACGTGTCGCTGTCGTCCTAAGCAGAACGACCGACGTTTCGAGCCACGGTGATACTGCACCGGACGCTGTGTCTCCGCTTGCACGAGCGACAGGGCCGGGGAGCTCCTAGTTCAGGATGCTTGTCAAACTCCTTAGAGGCGAGCGCGCCGCTCGCCATCTTCAGTTGGCAACATGGCCAGCCCGGTTGGGTTGGATGCGGTCTTGGTTCAACACCGGACGACGAGGAGGAGCCGAAACGATGAACGGACCGAGCAGCGGGTCAGTGCCCGGATGGTCCACCCTTGGCGGCGGTCTGATCGCGTTGACCCTCGCCCTAGGGTTGAGCGCGCGGGTCATTGCCCAGGATGGGACCGCCACGGCCACGAACCTGGACTTCCCCGTGGTTCAGCCTGGTGAGTTCACCCAAGAGCGTCCCTACCTCGTCGCGGAGGATCCAGACACCCTCGAGATCACGCCGATCCTGACGACCGGTGAGGTGCTCCGCGGCACCGGCTACCAGATGGCTGCCGCCCCTGCCGGGCTCGGCGCGTACCAGGACGGTGACGATGTCGTCGTCTTGATGAGCCACGAGCTGACTGCCGAGGACAACGAGCACATCTCCGACGCCCGCGTCTCGCGCCTGGTCCTTGACGGCGAGACCGGCGCCGCCCTGTCTGGAGCGTACCCGGTCAACGGCAGCGAAGGATACCGCAGCCTCTCCTCGGGCTTCCTCGCCGAATCCGACGCTGACTTCGACCAACCGGTCTTTCTCACGGGCGAGGGGAGCACCGGGGGCGAGGAGAGCGGCATCGTCATCGGCGTCGACGGGGAAGGCGGCGACGTGACGGAGCTGCCCTGGCTCGGCCACCTCCCGCACGCGAGCGCGATCGTGATCCCCGGCTTCGACGATCAGACCGTCGTCCTTCTCACCGACGACGACACCGAGGGCGCCGAGGCTTACCTCTACGTCGCCGACACCCCGCAAGACGTGCTCGAGGGTAACGGCCAACTCTACGTCTTCGTTGCTGACGATGTGGAGGGCACTGCTGACATCGCGAAGGGCGACACCCTCAGCGGTCGCTTTGAGCCAATCGACGAGGAGGACAACGAGGACGCCGAGGCGCTTCAGGCGGCGGCGGATGATGCCGGTGCCTTCACGTTCATGCGCCTTGAGGGTGCCACCTACGATCGGACGGACACCACCACCATCTACTTCGCCGACACCGGCGACAACGACCCGAACCTCGCCACCCCGACAGTTGATCCGCTTTCCGCCAACGGCCGGCTCTACAGCATGACCCTTGACCCGACCGACCCAACCCGGGTGACGTCCCTCAACGTTCTCCTCGACGGCGCCGACGGGGACGACCTGCGCAACCCCGGCAACATCGACGCCAATGCCTCCACGATCATGATCCAGGACAATCTCAACCCTTCCAGCCGCGAGGCGGACGCTGAGAACACCGGTCGCATTCTCGCCTACGACATCGCCGCCGGCGAGCTGACGACCGTCGCCCGGATCGACCAGTCGGACGACCCGGACCACCTCGTTGCTCTGGGCGACGAGGCCGGCTCCTGGGAGTCGGCGGGGATCATCGATGCCTCGGAGTTCTTCGGCCCGGGAACCTGGCTGGTCGATGTCCAGGCGCACACCCTAAACGTTCCCCAATTTGATGGCATCGACGAGGGCGGCCAGCTTCTCCTTCTCCGCCAGTTGATCCCGGAGGCCACGCCAACCGTGGAGGCAACCGCCGTTGCCACCGCGGAGCCGACCGCCGTTGCCACCGCGGAGCCGACCGCCGTTGCCACCGCGGAGCCGACCGCCGTTGCCACCGCGG
>JALYMD010000738.1 GCA_030773875.1 Chloroflexota bacterium
CTTGGTGGACGTGGATTGGAACCAGGGCGTGCTGCTCATCCACGTCCTGGACGCCACTGATCCCGATGCGGTGAGGGCGGAGCACGAACGCTTCTATCGGCGCTTCCAGCGCCATGTCTTTCCGTAGATGATGGGTGATGGGTGTTGGGGGGTGGGTGATGGACGGAGGACAGATGGCGGGAGCTTCCTGCGCGTAGGCACTCGGAGCGCTCCCTCCGCCACCACGACCCCTAATCGCCTATCACCTAGAACCCATCACCTATCACCCATGAGGAGGTGACGATCGTGCACGAGACGGTGTTCTACCTGGCGGTCGCTTGGATGACGGGCCTGCTCGGCATTAGCGTCATGCTCGTGATTCGGGCCCGCTCGGCGATGGTTCGGATCCTGTCGCTCGACATGTTGACCCTGATCCTGATTGCCCTCCTGATTCTCTACGCGGACGCCCAACAATCCCCCTACTACCTTGACGCTGCGCTGGTCCTGGCTCTGCTCTCCTTCCTGGCTTCCCTTGCCGCGGCGCGCTACCACAGCGAACGGAAGCTCTTCTCATGATGGCCGTCATGGGTGACGCGGTGCCTTGGTTGGCGGACGCACTGGTGATCCTCGGCGTCACGATCATGACGATTGGTGTCTATGGCGTCTTCCGCATGCCCGACCTGTATACGCGTCTCCACGCCGCGAGCAAATCCGTCTTCCTCGGCACGATCTCACTGGTGCTCGCGTCGGTCGTGACCGGTGAGCCCGCGATCGTGGCGCGGGTCCTTCTGATCGGTGCCCTTCTGCTGCTGACCACGCCAGTCGCCTCCCATGCGATCGGTCGCGGTGCCTACCTGGAGGGAGAGCAGATGCAGACGCCAGGCGCGCTGGACGAGTCCGGTCACCACCTCGCCGAGGCCGACCACCCCGTCTGGCGGATCTGACCCCAGCATCAAATTACCTCTTCACGACTTCTCGCCGGCTGCCCCGTGGTTTGAGCCGTCACCTGACCTTCCCGCGGGTGACCCCCGACCTCTGCACGATTCACTGATCGCTGCCAGGAACCCCGAACTGCAATGTGCTCGCGGCGCAGGTCTGGCTTTCGAACATCATGGCTGGCAACCTGGCGCGGGCTCAAGAAACCGTCCCAGGAAGAGACGCAGGCGGGGCAAGTTCTCGTATGCTACAGGCGTTGACCGGAGCTGCCGGTCACGGGGATGCTGTGTGCCCTGTATCCACACAGCTGACGGGGAGGGACTGCCAAGCGGCGGTCCTTCATTTGTTCGTGGTGGCACGTGGCGGTCCGGCCGGTAGACAACCTCCATCCGGCGCATCCGTATCAGCGAGAGGGACACGGATCTGCATGTCGGAACTCACGGTGGCCACGGTCATCTTCGTGGTGACCTACGCGGTGATCATCAGCGAGCGGCTTGACCGCGCGGTCGTGGCGCTGACGGGCGCGGCGCTGATGATCGCGGTGGGCGTGCTGGACCAGCGTGAGGCGCTTCTGACCATCGATGTCAACACCATCGCGCTGCTCGTCGGCATGATGATCATCGTCAACATCCTCAAGCGAACGGGTGTCTTCCGCTACGCCGGTTGGAAGACGGCCATCGCGGTTGGCGGAAATCCCTGGGGGCTCATGGTTGGCTTCGCCTTGTTTGCTGCCGTGGCGTCGGCCTTCCTCGATAACGTGACGACGATCCTGCTGATGGTTCCGGTGACCATCGCCATCTGTGATGACCTCGGATTCGACTCCCGCCCGTTCCTCATCACGCAGGTCATCGCGAGCAATATCGGCGGCACGTCCACTTTGATCGGTGACCCACCGAACATCCTGATCGGCAGCGCCACGGGGCTGAATTTTGTCGATTTCCTCCTCAATCTGGCGCCACTCATTATCGTGCTGTTGCCGCTGATGATCGGCGGATTCTGGCTTGTCTACCGGCGGCACCGTGGGCTGGTGGCGCCGTCACCGGATGCCAGGGCTGCCCTGCGAGAGGTGGACGCTCGGCTGCACATCGGCGACCAACGGTTGCTGCGCCGCGCGTTGATCGTGCTGGCCCTGACGATCCTGGGCTTCATCTTCCACGGTGTGCTGCACTATCAGGCGGGAACCATCGCGATGTTGGGGGCGGTCCTGTTGCTGCTTCTCAGCCGGGTCGATCTCCACCCGATCCTGCAGGAGGTCGAGTGGCCCACGATCTTCTTTTTCATTGGCCTCTTCGTCCTGGTCGGTGGCGTCGAAGAGGTCGGTCTCCTGGACCGGGCGGCGCGACGAGCCGTTGCCCTCACGGACGGGAATGTGACGCTGACCGTGCTGACGATCCTCTGGTTCGCGGCGATCATCTCGGCGATTGTCGACAACATCCCTGCCGTGGCGACGATGATCCCGCTGACCTTCGCAGTGGCGCGGCTCATCTTCCCCGAGTTGGCGGGGCTTGAGGATGCCGCTCTTGCCGTGCACCCGCAGGTGACGCCGCTTTGGTGGGCGCTCGCACTCGGGGCTTGCCTGGGCGGTAATGGTTCCCTCGTGGGCGCGTCGGCCAACGTCGTTGCAGTCGGCATGGCTGAGCGGCGCAACGAGCCGATTGGTTTCTGGGGGTTCACCCGCGTCGGGCTGCCATTTACCTTCGTGAGCTTAGTCGCCGCCAGCCTGTACGTCTGGCTTCGCTACCTTGCCTTCTGAGAGGGGGCGCGGGCATATGACCGTGCTGGAAGCGCCAGACATGGAGGCCAAGAAGCCATGAGATGGTGATTCGGGCGCGGATAACCGGACAGTGCCCTGGTCTGGTCAGGGATGTCAGCCCCGAGGGGGCGTCGGTTACGTTCCTGTCAGCAGCGACCGGTTCAAGGGGTGACGGTGGACGGGACGGAACATCGCCCGAATGACCGATCAGCTGAGAAGCCGATTGAGAGCAGACTTGGTCGTGCCCTCCGCCTGCTTGATTACCGAGAAGGAACCGTCTGTCTCCAGGACGACTGCGTCGACCTCCTCTAGGGAGGCAATCCCCTGCTCTCGTACGGCCGCCCGGATCTCGGCCTCCACCACCCGGGCGCGGCGCATCGCCCCATGGAGGAAGTGCCCACGGTGGAACAACAACGCCGGCTCCGCCTTGACAAGCCGGTTCACCGTCGGCGAGCGGACCGAGAGCCAGGTGATGACGAACTGGAGGCCGATGAGGAGCGCCAGGGCAAGCAATCCCTCGGCCAGCGCGACATCCTTGGAGAGGAGGATCGTGGCCAGCGTCGAGCCGAGGGCAATGGTGACGACGAAATCGAACGCATTCATCTTCGAGAGCGTGCGCTTGCCAGAGACGCGCAGGATCAGCACCAGGGCACCGTACGCAACCACCCCGACGATGAGGACTCGCCCCAATCCGGACCAACTATCAAAGAACATGTGCCGTTCCCCTCGCTATAACGGGTACAGTAGCTACGTTGCACGACCCGTGCCGGTTCCGCCCCCTGGAGGATAGACGGAACGTCGAAGCCCGGGAGGTTGATCATCAACCTCCGGTGAGTAGGAGAGACCGTCGAAGTGCCGACACGCCTATCGTCGTGGTGGTACGACCTCCAGGACAGCCTCTGGTTTCTGCCGGCAGTCATGACCGGTACTGCTATCGCCTTGGCCCTTGGTATGGTGCGGCTTGACGGATATCTGCTCCTAGACCGGCGAACCGGCGCCTCCTGGCTCTTCGGCGGCGGGGCTGAGGGGGCGCGAGGCGTCCTCTCGGCCATCGCCGGGACAATGATTACCGTCACCGGTGTCGTCTTCTCGATTACCATCGTCGCCCTGCAGCTCGCCTCTGCTCAGTTCACCCCGCGCGTCCTGCGCACCTTCACCGGCGATCGGGGCAATCAGGTCGTCCTCGGCGCCTTCATCGGGACCTTTACCTACGCGCTGCTCGTGCTCCGCTCGGTGCGCTCCGCCTCGCAAGACGGCGCGATCTTCGTCCCCGCCGCCTCCGTCACGCTCGCCATTGTCCTAGTGCTGGTCAGCATTGGCCTG
>JALYMD010000739.1 GCA_030773875.1 Chloroflexota bacterium
TTGAGAAGAGCAGCAGCACGCGTGCTGTTGATGGGGAACGGGCTCTCGAACCAGGCCGTGGCGTGCTCGGCATCTTCAGGCAGCATGGGTCGTAAGGAGAGGCGGTCTCCCGTGAGGTAGGCTGGTCGCATAGCACCGTCTCCATGGGCGGCTGTGCCCGCCGTCGCTCGGACGGCGAGGAAGTTGCGCCGGGCCACCGACCTGGATTATAGGTTCGGTCACCACCCCGGCGGGGAGACCGACCGGGACCGTCCCCTAGGAGCATGTCCTTGGTCAGCATCCCTCGCGCTGGTGCCCCGCCCCGCGCCTTGACGGACCCCGGCGCGATCCTGCTGATCTCCTGCTATGAGCTCGGGCACCAGCCCCTCAGCCTCGCCTTCCCCCTTGCCTCGCTACGGCAGGCCGGCTTTGCACCGGTGGCAGTCGACACGTCTGTGGAGTCCCTGGACGACGCCGAAATCCGCGAGGCGCGGCTGGTGGCGATCTCAGTGCCGATGCACACCGCCTTGCGGCTCGGGGCGCGAATCGCCGCTCGGGTGCGCGTCGTCAACCCCGGCGCCCACGTCTGCTTTTACGGACTTTACGCGACCCTCAACGCCAGCTATTTGCTCGGTGTCACCGGCGTCGGCGACAGCGTGATCGGGGGCGAGTACGAGCGGCCGCTCCTGGACCTCGCGGCTGCCCTGGACAGAGGGGACGACCTGGCCGCTGTCCACGGCCTCGGCTTGGTGGACCGGCCAGCCCCACCCGTGCTCAAGCCGGATATCCTCCCGGTTCCCGAGCGGGAAGCCTTGCCGCAATTGCGCGCCTACGCCGGTCTGGAGCGGACCGGGACTATCGTGCCGGCCGGCTACGTGGAGGCGACGCGTGGCTGTCACCACACCTGCCGCCACTGCCCGATTACCCCCATCTATGGCGGCCGCTTCACTGTCGTCCCAAGGGACGTGGTGCTCGCGGACGCCCGGGCCCAAATCGCCGCCGGCGCACGCCATCTCACCTTCGGCGATCCCGACTTCTTCAACGGTCCGGGCCATGGCCTCCGCATCTGCCGCGCTCTCCACGCCGAGTACCCAGACCTGACGTTCGACGTGACGATCAAGATCGAGCACCTACTGCAGCACCGCCGTCTGTTGCCGGAGCTGGCGGAGTTAGGCTGCGCCTTCGTGGTCTCGGCCGTCGAATCCCTCAGTGACGAGGTGCTCACAAAGCTGGACAAGGGCCACACCAGGGAGGGGATCATCGAGGCGTTGGACCTTCTTGACGCGACCAGAATCCCGATGCGTCCTTCGCTGCTGCCCTTCACTCCCTGGGAAACCCTCGACGGGTACCTGCACCTGCTGCGGTTCGTTGCCGAACGCGGCCTCGTCGCTCACGTCGACCCGGTCATGCTCTCCATCCGCCTCCTCGTCCCGCCGGGATCTGCCCTCCTTTCAGACCCAACAAGTGCCACATGGCTCGGGGACCTCGACGCCGAGGCGTTCACGTACCGCTGGGCCCATCCGGACCCAAGAATGGATGCGCTCCATGCTGCCGTCTCTGCCCTGGTAGAGGAAGCGGCGCAGACGAAGGAGCGACCGCCGGCGACATTCGCCAAGATCTGGCAGGCAGCCCATGAGGCCGCCGGGCTTGCATCGACTCGGCCTCCACGCCCGACCACGTTCCGTCGTCCCCCGCCACGCCTCACGGAAAGCTGGTTCTGCTGAGCGGAGCCCACCGCGGACCAGTTCGGTCCGCAGACTACCGCAAAAAAGGGCGTCTAAACGCGGGTATTCAGCCTGCCTCGGCCTCCTCGGTCACGGCTTGGTCACGGCTTGGTCACGACCGGTCTGCCTCGAGCGGCCCAATGCGGCGTCAAGTTGCTCGGCGCCCGCGCGCTGCAACTCCGCTGAGACGTGCGAGTAGCGGTCGAGAGTCATGGCGATCGAGCTGTGACCGAGCCGCTCCTGGATCACCTTGGGATGGACGCCTTCGACGAGCCCGACCGTCGCCATGGTGTGGCGCAGGTCGTGGAACCGCATCCGTGGCAGACTGCGACGCTCCGCGAGGCGGTCGAGGGCGTCGCCAGGTGCGTCGACGTGGATCAGGCGACCGTCTCCTCGGTCAAACACGAGGTCGCCTGCCGTCGTGTCCCACGCTGGTGCCAGGAGCAGGCGCCGCTCCGCTTGTTGGGTGGGTGCTTCCGGAGGCGATCGACGCACGACGCCGCGAGAGCGATCGGGCGCCGCCCGGCCCGCGTCTTCGGCGCCGGACCGATCACGTCATGCCCGTTCACGTCCTCCGTCATTGTGCGGCGGATGGTCACCAGCCCCCGCTCGAGGTCGATGTCCTCCCAGCGCAACGCGAGGAGTTCACCACGGCGCATCCCGGTGTGGATAGCGACAAGGAAGAGGGCGCCCCAGCGGGCGTCGTCGTCCACGGCAGCCAGGAACGCTGCGGCCTGATCAGCATTCCAAACCTCGAGTTCGCGCTGCACCGGTTGGGGGACGGCCACACCATCGGCCGGGTTCGCGGGGAGAAGCCGCCAAGCGACAGCCTGCTTGAGGGCGCCGTGCAGCACTTTGTGCACCATCCGCACACCCTCGGGACCGAGGCCGTCACCCTGAAGGCGGCGATAGAGATCCTGAATGACCAGGGGAGTCAGCCGAGCTAAGGGCAGCGCTCCGAACTCACGGACAAGATGGGCATCGGCGGCGCGCCGGTACCGGTGGATCGTCGCTGGCCGGACCCGCACCGCATGGGCGGCGAACCACTGGTCCAGGAGATCGGCTACAGTCAGAACCGTTGGAGTCACGTAGGCGCCGGTGCGCAGCTCATGCAGACGCCGAACGAGCAACGCCTCGGCCTCGCGCTTCGTGGGAACGGTCTCGCTCACTTGCTTGCGTGATCCGCCGGTTTGGACACGTCGTAGCGCACCCGCCAGGCCACCACGTCGCGCTTGCCAACACGCTTCTCGATGCTGCCGCGCACGTCTTCCTCCTCAAGAGGCACGTAGAAGCCGGTCGGGGCCCAATCAGAACGCATGATCTACCGTCGAAGTATAACAGCTGCTCGGATCGTTGACTGACCCAGCCCTGCACCTTTGGGCGGGGGGTGTTCTCCCCATGCGTGGGCTAATGGTGCTCTCTCGACCCCTCATGGACATGGCAGGTTGCGCAAGGCAAACGTCGCCCCCACGCCGTACCGAACCCACGCGACTGAGGTGCTGGAACTTGCCGTCCTGCTACGACGACCTGACAGTTCACGATCTGGCCTGAGCCTCCAGGGTCGGGAATCTGCCCGCCATGTGTCCGAGAGTGGATGACCACAGCGCCCTACCGCTAGGCTATGCTCGTCCCACAAGTGGGAGGAAAATCCCCGACCTCAACATTAGGATGCCCCGAGGACGGCATGCAGGCGCACCCCGACCTTCGAGCTTTGCAGCATGCTCAGCGTGACCGAGGAGGGCTCCTACTACTGAAAGCCGTGTATTACCCCGGCTGGGTGTCTTCGAGCGGCACAGGCTGCGGGAGGTCGAGGATGAGAAGCGGTTTTCGTCTCGGAGGACGCGCAACGGGGCGTCGAGAGCTGGCGCGTAAAGGACCGACACGAAACGCCTCTACCAGGGGCTCCAGCAGCCGCCGCCGGTGGTCTGGAAGGCCAGCTTGGCTGCGTCCCGGGGAGATCCGGCCTAGCCTCAAGGATGATTTAAACCGGGAAGCAGGTCGGCCCGCCGTGAGTAGATTGGCCAGCCGATGAGGCCGCGTAACGTGGGGAAATTAGCATCAAGGAGTGGGGCAAATGCCATGGTGCGTCCAAATACTGTTGAGCTCGCTGTCGTAACCGCTCTGAAGGAAGAGCTCGAGCCGATTCTGAACCTATTGGCTGCGCACCAGCCATTGAATACGTTCTCCATAGACAATTTCATTCACTACTACGGTACAGTTGGGAGCCATGATCATCAGAGTCTTTCTATCGCCGCCACGTCCTTATGGAAGTATGGTGGGGATCCGACAGTCGCCAGTGTGTCACGACTCAAGGAGCTTTCTCCCAAGTTACTCGTCATGACAGGAATTTGCGCTGGATGGGAAGTGACCTGCCCCCCGAAAGCTGGTCCGGCGAAAATGGGAGTCCTCTGGGGGTGAATGGCACCCCAAGGAGGACGGTATGCGTCGGAGCCGGTTCTCAGAGGAACAGATCGTCGGTGTCCTGAAAGA